>CAMYLB010000067.1:0-651 GCA_947259145.1 uncultured Woeseiaceae bacterium | reverse complement strand
TCATCGAACCAGGCAACATCGATTCTGTCGCTGTCGGTGATCGTCAGCACCGCTTCTGAGACAGCACCCAGGTTTGCGCCGCTCAGTGTCAGTACAACCGTTTCATCGTTTTCAGCCTCTCCATCGGCGAGCACAGGTACGCTGAAGCTCTGGCTGTCCTCGCCGTCGGCAAACGTCAGCGTGCCATTCGTGGCCGCGTAGTCGATGCCCGCGACAGCACTGCCATCGGCCGTCGCGTAGTCGACCATCACGCTGCCGCTGGTATTGCCGCTGCGGCTGACCGTAATCGTCGCGACGCCATCCGCTTCGCTAACCTGATAACTCGCATCGCTGAAAGCCACCGCGGTAGCGAACGGCGACGACGTGGTGCCGGTCGTGTCCCACGTCACGCGCCCGTCGTACAGCGTGAACGCCATGCCGGTTACCGCCGCGCCTTCCAGCCCGACCAGGCTCGCCGGAACTTCCAGGCGCACCCATTGACCGGTCGGTGGCAGTGGCCCCATGTATTGCCGGCTCTCGGTGCCGTTGGTTCCCCAGGTGAACAGGTTCTCACCCCAGTAAGCACGATGCCAGACACCGGCCGCCTTCCACTGCAACATCAGCGCCCTCGGCGGGTTCGTCGGGTCGAGATAAACATAGGCATACAACGTG
>CAMYLB010000066.1 GCA_947259145.1 uncultured Woeseiaceae bacterium | reverse complement strand
AGGCGCTTGTCCATGACGTAAAACCAAAGCCATGGAATGTAGGCCAGAACGTACATACCGAAGTACCCGTTGGGCAATGAGGGCAGATCCTCAAAATGCCGCAAGGACTGGTAGCGCCTCAGCGGATGGGCATGATGATCGGAGTGCCGCTCCAGGTGGAATAGCACGAGATTGCTCAGGATGTGGTTGCTGTTCCACGAGTGATACGGCTGGCAGCGTTCGTATCGGCCTCGGGCGTCCCGCTCTCGAAGCAGGCCGTAGTGCTCGACGTAGTTGGCGCTTGTCAGCTGCCAGTAGGCAAAAACGTTGTGCAGCAACAGGAACGGAATGACCGTCCAGCCGAATAACCAAATCAATACGGCGCTGAGGGCCGCTGTCATGGCGTAGAGGGTATTTCTCGCCGCGCAAACTTGAAGATACTCTCACCCATCCGGGAACTTGCCGGATCAGCCGGTGTGGACACGTCTTTGTGATGCCCCCGGTTGTGTTCGATCGAGAAATGACCGTAGGCCGGGATCGCCAATACGACTTTGGCCAGCAACTTCTCGATCTTCGAGTTCTTGTGGCCGAGTTCATGCCCGGTGTTTATTGCGAGGCCGGATGTTATCCCCGCAATGATCGCTATCAGGACGAAAGCCCACCAGCTGACCGACGCGGTTGTGGCGTACCAGACACATCCGAGCAGCGTTATAAGATGCAGCGGCACCACGGCATACGTCAGCCGGCGGTAGTACCGGTCCTGATCGAGCTGCATGACAACTTCTTCGGGTGGGTTGTTGCGGTCTTCACCAATCGCCCAATCGAGCAGCGGCGCAATAATGTAGCTCGTAGCGAACGGCAGCAAAAACCACAGTTCGCTGCCTGTTTTGAAATGCAGCCAGATCGCGATGAATGGCTGCAGCGGATATATCACTGACAGTAGCCATAGCCAGCGTTTGCGATCAACGTAATGGACCGCCTGGCCGCCAGGTAATACTGCGGTGTAGCCTTTCATTTCCGTTCTAACTCACTGTCTCGCCGTCAGCGGCGATTATCGCCCAGACGCCGATCGTCGTCCATTTATACATAATGACATTGCGCGAGCGAATGCCGGACGAATATTGAAGCTCCACACCAAACTAATGAGGCATTGGTTTACATTTTGTTCTATATTTGATGAAAGCTGTATCTTGCGGTCGTACGTTGCCGATTGACCGCAGACAATAACTAACAATAGAAACAGCAGGGGGCCCAAGTATCAGCACTGTCATATCAGACGCGCGTGCCGACAATGACCGGCGTAACTTCAACTGGCGAACCGTTGTTTACGGATTTGCCTTGTCGCGGCGCCTTGCGCACAGGCGCGAGAATGACAACGAAATAATATTTCTCGACCAGCATCATCCCTGGTTGTTCTTCCTCGCGGTCAGCACCATGCTTCTTTCCTGTGTTGATGCGTTCCTGACCTTGCAGCTCATCGACAGGGGCATGGTCGAAGCCAATCCCGTGATGTACTTCGCGATGCTCCAGGGCACCGGGTTCTTTATCAGCGCCAAGCTATCGATGACAGCACTGGGCATCTTTGCCCTCGTCTATCTCGCCAAAGCGCATTTCCTGAATCGTTTCAGGACCGGCCTGTTCCTCACCGCTTTCTTCAGCCTTTACGCCTGCCTGGTGTGCTACGAACTGGTCAGTCTCTTTCGCCTGATGTAGTTCCAGTAATTAGATTCCCTACGGAGGGCGCTTGGGATAAACTACCGTCCCTTCGTGATCAGCACTTGCAGCCCCTCTTGACCCTTGCGCCTAAATGTCGCGTAATTCTCTGAAACTATGAGTAATTCCCTGAAGGAACAGCTAGCGTCGACACCGTTGTTTGGTGGCAACGCGAGTGCCGTCGAGAGGCTCTATGAGCAGTACCTCGAGAATCCGGATTCCGTCGCGGACGGATGGCGAGACTATTTCGAGGCGATGGGTGACCCGGATGCCGAAATTGTCCATTCGGCGATTCGCGCAGAGCTATTGGCCGAGGCCCGGGACGGACGCAAAGCCGGGCGTGTATCGGCACGCCAGACCGGTAAAGCGGTGCCCTCGGGTGAAAAACAGGCGGCCGTATCGCGGCTCATTCAGGTTTACAGCCTGCGTGGCCACCAAATCGCGGATATCGACCCTCTCGGATTAATGGATCGGCGCGTTCCGGGAGTACTCAAGCCCGACTACCTCGGATTGAACGAGGCGGACATGGACACAGAGTTCTTCACCGGTGGCCTCGCGGGCACCGGCGATGAGCGCATGAAGCTGCGCGATATTCTGTCGCTGCTGAAAAAAATCTATTGCGGCAAGATCGGCGCGGAGGTCGCACACATATCGCGGGCGCGTGAACGATTGTGGCTTCGCAAGCGTTTCGAGCAGGGTATGGCGTCCGATACGCTGACCGATGAGGAGCGACTCTGGATCCTTGAGCATCTGACCAGCGCGGAGGGTATCGAGCGCTACCTGCATACGCGCTACGTCGGGCAAAAACGCTTCTCGCTCGAGGGCGGCGAGAGCCTCATCCCGTTACTCGATGATCTCATCCAGCAAGGCGGTGCGTCGGGTATTCGGGAAATAGTCATTGGCATGGCGCATCGTGGCCGTATCAATGTGCTTGTCAATATTCTGGGCAAGTCGCCCGAGGAACTGTTCGAGGAATTTGAGGGCAAGCACGATCCGGCGGAGCTGAAGGGCTCCGGCGACGTCAAGTATCACAAGGGCTTCTCGGCAGACATGAAGACGCCGGGCGGCAACCTGCATATAGCGCTGGCATTCAACCCGTCACACCTGGAAATCGTCAATCCCGTGGTAGAAGGCTCAGTGCGGGCACGCCAGCAGCGACGCGGTGATACAGAGCGGCAGGAGGTCCTGCCGGTGCTGATCCACGGCGATGCCGCCTTTGCCGGCCAGGGTGTTGTCCCGGAAACGTTTCAAATGTCGCAGACCAACGGCTTTCGTACCGGCGGCACCGTACACATCGTCATCAATAACCAGATCGGTTTCACGACCAGCCGCCCATCCGACGCCCGATCGACCGAGTATTGCAGCGATGTTGCAAAGATGATCGAAGCACCGATCTTCCACGTCAATGGCGACGACCCCGAGGCCGTTATTTTCGTGACTCGGCTTGCTTTGCAGTATCGCAAGAAATTCAAGAAGGACGTTGTCATCGACCTGGTCTGCTACAGGCGCCATGGACACAACGAAGCGGACGAGCCGGCAGCGACGCAGCCGATCATGTACGGCCGGATTCGTGAGCACAAGACAACCCGCGAGCTCTACGCAAACCGACTGGCGGAGCAAAAGGTCATTTCCGCGACAACGGCGACAGAGTTGCAGGACAATTATCGCGATCGTCTCGATCGTGGCGAGCCGGTGCCGAAGTCCGCACTGGGTATGATCGGTGACGAGTACACGGTCGATTGGTCACCGTACCTGAACAGCGAATGGGATGATGTTGTCGACACGACGGTCAGCCCGAAAACGGTCGCTCATCTTGGCAAGGCAATTACTTCGATTCCGCCCGACGTGCGTCCGCACGGCCGTGTGCAACGCATCATGGACGATCGTGTCAGGATGGCCAGCGGCGAAACGGACATGGATTGGGGCTTCGCTGAGACGATGGCCTATGCCTCTTTGCTCCTCGAAGGGCACAGTATCCGGCTGGTCGGCCAGGACAGCGGCCGCGGAACGTTTTTTCACCGGCATGCCGTCCTGCATAACCAGTTGAACAATCGCGAATACCTGCCGTTGCAGCATGTCGTCGACAGGCCGGACGCCTTTCGCGTTATTGATTCCTTGTTGTCAGAAGAAGCTGTACTCGGTTTCGAATATGGCTTCGCGAGTACGGAGCCGAACACGCTCGTCATCTGGGAAGGCCAGTTTGGGGACTTTGTTAATGGTGCACAGGTCGTTATTGATCAATTCATAAGCTCCGGCGAGGCGAAATGGGGGCGATTGTGCGGATTGACGATGTTTTTGCCGCACGGCTACGAAGGGCAGGGGCCCGAGCATTCGTCGGCACGGCTGGAACGCTTCCTGCAGCTGTGTGCCGAACACAATATCCAGGTTTGCGTGCCGTCGACGCCGGCACAGATGTTTCACATGCTCAGGCGCCAGCAGGTCCGCCCGTTCCGCAAGCCGCTGATTGTCATGACACCGAAAAGCCTGCTGCGCCACAAGATGTCGGTTTCCGCATTGACTGAGTTGTCAAGCGGACGCTTCGAATTGATCATTCCCGAAGTAGAGGCGATAGCAACGGAAAAGACGCGGCGCCTTGTATTTTGTAGCGGCAAGGTATATTTCGATTTACTCGAGGCGCGAGAAGCACACGGTATTACCGATATTGCGATCATTCGGATCGAACAGTTGTATGCGTTTCCGATTTCCCAATATTCGGAAATACTCGAGCAGTATGAGCACGTTAAGGAAATCATCTGGTGCCAGGAAGAACCGCTCAACCAGGGTGCGTGGTACCAAATCAAGCACCGCCTTCAGGAGCCGCTGAAGAAACATCAGCAATTATATTATGCAGGTAGGCCAGGTGCAGCGGCACCGGCTTCCGGCATATTCAAGATTCATTTGCAGCAACAACAGGCACTGGTCGAAGCCGCGCTCGACATAAAGAGCGAAGCGAGCAAAGTGGTCAAGCCTCAGAAAACCAAACGGAAAACAACATGACGATTGAGATCAAGGTGCCGCCATTACCGGAATCTGTGACTGACGCGACGCTCGTTGGCTGGCACAAGAAAGTCGGCGACTCTGTGGCCCGCGATGAGAACCTGGTAGACCTCGAAACTGACAAGGTCGTCCTCGAAGTTCCCGCTCCCGCGTCCGGGACGATTAGCAAGATCGTCGCCAAAGACGGCGCCACCGTAGAAGCGGGCGATTTGCTCGCCATACTGGAGGAGGGCGAGGCGGTCGCTGCGGCGCCGCCAGTTGAGGACAAAGCCGAAGATAAACCCGCCGAGTCGAAGGCGAAGGCGGCCAAGGGACCGGTCAAGACCAGCCCGGCCGTGCGTCGACTGCTCGACGAACATGATCTCGATGCGACCGTGGTAACGGGAAGCGGAAAAGACGGGCGTCTCACGAAAGCGGACGTGATGGCCTTTCTCAAGGCGGATGACAGCAGCGATGTAACGCCGGGCGACTCGACACCGGCGGTGGTTGATGATGACGTCACCGTAGGACTTGTAAGAAAGGAACAACGCGTGCCAATGACGCGCCTGCGGGCACGGATTGCCGAGCGATTAGTTGAAGCACAGCAGACGGCGGCAATGCTGACGACTTTCAACGAAGTCGATCTGACGGAAGTTATGGCGTTGCGCAGTCGCTACCGCGACAAGTTCGAGGAAAAGCACGGCGTGCGATTGGGCTTCATGTCCTTCTTTACCATGGCGGCCGTCGCAGCACTAAAGAAGTTTCCCGCAGTCAATGCGTCTGTCGAAGGTACCGATATCGTGTATCACAACTACTACGATATTGGCATCGCCGTTTCCAGCGATCGCGGCCTGATGGTTCCTGTCATTCGCGACGTTGATCAGATGAATTTCGCCGAATTCGAGGCTGCACTGAATTCGATGGCGAAGAAGGCGCAGGATGGAACGATTAGCATGGAGGATTTGACGGGCGGCACGTTTACGATCACGAATGGCGGAATTTTCGGTTCCATGATGTCTACGCCGATCCTGAATCAGCCGCAGAGCGCTATCCTCGGCATGCACAACATCCTGCAGCGACCGATGGTCGTCGATGGAGAAATCGTTGCGCGCCCGATGATGTACCTGGCAGTGACCTACGACCATCGCATAATCGATGGCAAAGAGGCGGTGCAGTTTCTCGTCGCAATTAAAGAACAGCTAGAGGACCCGAGTCGCCTGCTTCTGCAGGTCTGACCGGTTCCGACAAACAGGATCGGATGAACCGATGAGCAGAAGCTTCGATGTCGTAGTTATAGGTGGCGGTCCGGCGGGTTATATCGCGGCAATCAGGGCGTCGCAGCATGGTCTTACCGCCGCGTGCATCGATGAGTGGAAGAACAAGGACGGCAAGAACGCGTTCGGTGGCACCTGCCTGAACGCGGGGTGTATTCCGTCCAAAGCGCTGCTCGAATCCACAGAGTTGTATCACCGCGCGCAGCACGAGTTCAAGAAACATGGCATCCAGACTGGCGACGTTGCAATGGACATCACTACGATGCAAAAGCGCCGAGCAAGCATCGTACGGCAGTTGACGGGTGGCATTGCGGGCTTGTTCAAAGCCAGCAAGGTCGAGGGCCTGGTTGGGCATGGCAAGTTACTTGCTGGGAAAAAAGTCGAATTCAGTCCTGTCTCGGGCGATGTTGAGATCATCGATGCAAAGCACGTTGTGCTTGCATCGGGTTCGTCACCAATTAATCTCGGTATTGCACCGTTCGACGGCGACAAGATCATCGACTCCTGGGACGCCCTTGAACTCGAAGCCGTTCCTCCGCGGCTTGGTGTTGTCGGTGCTGGTGTGATCGGGCTTGAGCTTGGCAGCGTTTGGGCGAGGCTGGGTTCGAAAGTGACGATTCTCGAAGCGATGGATGATTTTCTGTTCATGGCCGACAGGGACGTCGCAAAGGTTGCCGCACAGGAATTCAAGAAGCAGGGTCTCGATATCAAGCTTGGTGCCAAGGTTGCCAAAGGCACGGCCGGCAAGAAGAGTGTCAAAGTAGAGTACGCGGACAAAGACGGCGCGCAGTCTATCGAGGTCGACAAGCTCATTGTTGCCGTCGGCCGTCGACCGCATACGGATAATCTGTTCGCGGATGACGCTGGCATTCAGCTGGATGAACGCGGTTTTATTGTTGTCGACGATGAGTGCCGCACACGCGTGAAGGGCGTATACGCCGTCGGCGACTGCGTTCGCGGACCTATGCTTGCCCACAAAGGCTCCGAAGAAGGCGTGATGGCGGCCGACCTGATCGCGGGTGAGATCGCGGAAATGAACTACGACGTAATTCCGTCGGTGCTTTATACAAGCCCGGAGATTGCCTGGACTGGCAAGACCGAAGCAGAAGTGAAGGCCAGCGGGCTGTCCTACAAAACGGGTTCGTTTCCGTTTATGGCCAGCGGCCGTGCCAAAGCGATGGAGCAGACATCGGGCATGGTGAAGATCATCTCGTCAAAAGACGACGATGAGATCCTGGGAGTCCACATCGTCGGGCCGATGGCCGGCGAGTTGATTGCGGAAGCGGTTCTCGCGCTTGAGTTCTCAGCCAGCACCGAAGATTTGCAGCGCACCATTCATGCGCATCCGAGCCTGGCCGAAGCCGTGCATGAGGCCGCTTTAGCCGTCGACAACCGCGCTCTGAATTTCCCGAACAAATAACGGTTTTCAAAACGTAAGCGTGTAGGAGCGGCCATTGGCCGCGAAGCGAAGCGGCAGCCGCCAGGCTGCTTTAAGTGACGGTCATTCCCAGAAACCCGCGTTCTTTATGCCCAGTTCTTTCGGATTGAAGGTGTACTCTGATACGCCTTCTTTGCGTTGCCTTTCGTAGTCTTTGAGCGCTTTCAATGCCGGGCTGCCCATCAGGAACAGGATCAATATGCCCACGATGTTCAGCCACGCCATGATGCCAACGCCAACGTCCCCGAGCGCCCAGGCCAGATCCGCGGAGCGAATCGTTCCGTAGAACACCGATGTCATTAGCGCGAGCTTCAAAATGACGAGTTCGCCTGGAAAGCGGATTGTGCGCCGGATGTAAGCGACGTTGGTCTCCGCAATGTAGTAGTACGCCAGCAACGTCGTGAAGGCGAAGAAAAACAGTGCCACCGCGACAAAGGTCTTGCCGAAACCGCCCATGACACTTTCAAGTGCGTACTGTGTAAACGCCGGGCTGTTTGCCTGGATTTCGGAACCCAGCATGCCGCCGCTGACGATGACATCGAGGTCTGTTACGTAATACTGGTTGGTGATCAGGATCATGAATGCCGTCGCCGAACACACGAACAAGGTGTCGACATAGACTGAGAAAGCTTGCACCAGGCCCTGCTGCGCCGGATGCTGAACTTCCGATGCGGCTGCCGCATGTGGGCCGGTTCCCTGGCCCGCTTCGTTCGAATAAACACCGCGTTTTACGCCCCATCCGATGGCGGCACCGAAACCGGCCATGGGTGTGAATGCATCCTTGAATATTAAAGCGACGATGTCGGGCAATTCGCTGATATGAAAACCGATGATTCCCAGCGCCATCACGACGTAGCCAAGCGCCATAAAAGGCACCACGATCTGCGTGAAATGGGCGATACGCTTGACGCCACCGAAGATGATGAATCCGAGCACGGCTACGACGATAACGGCCGTCGCGAGCTTCGTAGCGCTGACGTTGTCGCCGAAGAAGTTGATAATGGTCTCGCCACCGAAGGCCAGCTCCGCGGCGTTACCGATGCTGTTCGACTGCACGCCGGGTAGCAGGAGGCCGGTCGCAAAGATGGTCGTAATGGCAAAAATCCACGCGTACCACTTCTGGCCCATCGCTTTCTCGATGTAGTACGCCGGCCCACCGCGATATTGTCCGTTGTCGTCTTCTTTGTAGATCTGGCCCAGCGCTGACTCAACATAGGCCGTGGAGGCACCAAGAAAAGCGACGACCCACATCCAGAAAACAGCGCCAGGCCCGCCAAAGCCTATGGCGGCGGCGACTCCGGCAATATTGCCGGTGCCTACGCGGCCCGACAGCGATACCGAGAGGGCCTGGAACGAAGAAATACCGCGATCGGATTCCTTGCTTGAAAACAGCAGGCGAATCATTTCCTTGAACAGGCGCACCTGCACGAAACGCGTGAGTATCGAAAAGAACAGTCCCGCGCCGAGGCACAGGAAGATCAGGGCGTTGCTCCAGATGATCCCGTTCAGCCAGTCGACGATCTCTTGCATGCCGTTCCCCTCGTTATTTTTCGTTGTCGGCGCAGTGGATAGTAACCGAATTCGCGATATAGTTGGGGCTCGCAAATAACGGAGCGTATCAATGACGTGGTGGAGTTGGATGATTCTTGGCGTGGTATTGCTGGGAGCTGAGCTATTCGCGATCGATGCGCAGTTCTATCTGGTATTCCTTGGTGTCTCCGCCGCTCTCGTCGGATTTCTGGGTCTGTTCGGCATCGCGATGCCCGAGTGGGCGCAGTGGATGGCTTTCGCGGCACTGTCACTGATTTCGTTTTTTACTTTTCGCAAGAGCCTGTACGAGAAAATCCGCGGCGGGGCCGTCGGCTTTCATGAGACGCTGGTCGGTAATTCGGTCAATGTCGAAACCAACCTGGCGCCCGGAGCTGAAACACGTCTGGCATATCGCGGCACCAAATGGACGGCGCGCAATATCGGCGATTCACCAATAGCAGCCGGCGCGCGTGCAACGGTCGTCGAAGTCGACGGCTTGACCTTGCGTATCAAAGCACAGTAATAAAAAAACAAAGGACGTAGTTATGGAATCGCTTATTGTTTCGTTAGCGGTCGCATTTGTCGCGATCATCATCCTGCTCAAGACTGCGGTCGTTGTGCCGCAGCAAAACGGATATGTCGTTGAGCGCCTTGGTAAATACAGCAAGACTCTGAACGCCGGCTTCCATATTCTGATCCCGTTTCTCGAGCGAATCGCCTACAAGCACAACCTGAAAGAGCAGGCGGCGGATATTGCCGAGCAAATCTGTATCACTAAGGACAATGTCCAGGTGGGCGTTGACGGCGTGCTGTATATGCAGGTGCTTGATCCGGGCCGCGCGTCCTACGGCATTGGCAACTATATGTTTGCAATTTCTCAGCTGGCGCAGACGACGCTGCGTAGCGAAATCGGCAAAATCGATCTTGATCGCACCTTCGAAGAGCGCGGCACGATCAACCAGAACGTCGTCGCCGATGCCGAACGTGAAAAGCGCGCCGTGATTCTGACCTCGGAGGGCGTGCGAGACCAGAAGATTAACGAGGCCGAGGGTGAAAAGCAGCGCGTCATCAAGGAATCGGAAGCGGTAAAGATGCAACAGATTAACGAAGCGCAAGGTGAGGCCGAAGCCATACTCGCGGTTGCCACAGCGACGGCCGAGGGCTTGCGCAAGGTCGCCAATGCGGTGATTGACCAGGGTGGTCCCGAAGCCATGCAGCTGCGTATTGCCGAGCAGTACATACAAGAGTTTGGCAAGCTCGCGAAAACCGGTAATACGTTCGTCGTGCCCGCCAACCTGGGTGATCTGACGTCGATGATGGCGCTCGCCACCGATATCGTCAAAGGCAAGCCGCGCGCGACCGGAGCTACGCAGTAACCCGGATCGAAACGATCAAGTCTGTTCCGCGCAGAATTGTTCGACCGTTGGACAGGCCCTGTAGATTGCGAACTACATCCTAAAGATAGGGGGTGTCGTCGAGATCGAACTCGACCTCGTCGCTAGCGCTCGAGGGTAGTTTTGCCATTGCTTCTCGCAGCAGTTCGACGTGCTCCATCTCCTCGTCTCGAAGCTCGGTGAACAGTTCCCGGACGTCGGGATCGGTGATGCCGGCCAAGGCCATGTCGTAGAAGTCGTACGCCTTCTTCTCAGCGGCGAGTCCGACCTCGAACGCCTGAACGGTGGACATGCCGCGGCGCGGCGCCCCCATGTCCGGAGCCTCGACGTCGAACAGGTCGTCCAGCGTTAGCCGCGCAGGTGCATCCCCGAACAGAGCCTTGCGCCGGACCTCTATCTCTTGGCCATGCTTGGCCTCATTCTCGACCATAGTGGCAAAGAAGGCTCCAGCATCGTAGCCGCCGCTGTGGCCTAGCTGGGTGGCGAACATCTGGTAGCGGTGACACGCCTCCATCTCGATCAGCTTTGCGAGATCCAGCGCGTCCATTAGGCTGAGCTTTGACAGGTCAAGACGGGTGGACATTGAATCGACTCCTGTGTCTGGGTTTGACGACCCGAAGTGGCACGTCGGGTGCTCCTCAAGCGATCCGCAAAAGCCGAGTTCCGTCTGCGGGGCTGCGCGGCTCTTGTGGAGGTCCGATGATAACACCGCCGAGCGGATTCCAGCTAGATTGCGGCAGCGTCTCATTTTTCGTTCGCTTATCGGCTGTATAGCATCAGCTGCTTCGCCTGACCGACACAACGTTAGGTAGCTGCTCCAGCCGGGTTATCGCCGTACTCAGGGTCGGCAGATCGCTGATCTCGATGCTGATA
>CAMYLB010000065.1 GCA_947259145.1 uncultured Woeseiaceae bacterium | reverse complement strand
CGGTGACTCCTGCGATCCGGACGCACAGGCACGATCCGGGCAGAAGGCATTTACTGGTTTTTAAGCAGCTAGTGCGTAGTTGTCGTCGTTGGCAACTATGAGTTTTACAGCTGGATTTACGAGGTTATCTGTTCCTCGGCATGCACCCGGAGTTTCGCGACCCACGTCGAAGCCATGTCACCCCCGTGTGCCAGTAGTGTAGGGGCTAATTGGCAAAATACAATCCGAGCCGCGCACAGAATGTGTGCCCAAGCACTGACTTTATAGTCTTAATTAACTTTAACAATAGTTTATAACACATTGTTTATTAACTAATGTTTTAGGATTCGTTCTTTCTGCCGCTGCCAGTCGCGGTCTTTGTCGGCGGCCCGTTTGTCGTGTTGTTTCTTGCCTTTCGCGAGCCCTATGCGGAGCTTCGCGCGACCTTTGTGCCAATGCAGATCCAGCGGAACGAGCGCATAGCCTTTGCGCTCGACGGCTCCCGTAAGCCGATCGAGTTCATGGCGATGAAGCAATAATTTCCTCGAACGGGTCGGGTCCGCCTTAACGTGTGACGCCGTGGTTTTCAGCGGCGAGAAATGGGCGCCGACCAACCAGGCCTCGCTGTTTCGCAAGTTCACATAAGCTTCGGACAGCTGCGCCCGACCTTCACGCATGCTCTTCGCTTCCCAGCCTTCGAGGGCCATACCGGCCTCGAACGTGTCCTCGATGAAATAGTCGTGCCGGGCCCGTCGGTTGACTGCGATAACTTTGCCGGCAGGCGATTTTGATTTCTTTTTGCTCATGAATCTCGGGTCTGGGCAGGGCCTAAGCGAGCGGATTATACGGTTAAAGCGTTGTCAGACTCCCGCATTTGTATAAGAATCGCCGCATACAATGCCGATTTGAGAAGAATAATGCTTAGTAATCAGGCAGGCGACCGCCGGGCAAAACGGTGGCGGCGCATTTGTCCTGGTCTACCTGGTGTGCGTTGTCGTCATCGGCATGCCGGTCATGATGTCGGAAATCCTGATTGGCCGTCGCGGTCGCCGAAATCCGGTTGCCACGATGGAGCTTCTGGGTCAGGAAGAGGGCAGTTCCGGCAGGTGGCGTCTCGTGGGCAGCATGGGTGTGCTCGCCGGCATTCTGATTCTGTCCTATTACAGCGTAATCGCCGGCTGGACACTCGCGTACATCGTCAAGAGCGCATCGGGCGTGTTCGTCGGCGCCAGCGCGGACGAGGTCGGGGCGCAATTCAGCAATTTTGTAGGCGACTGGCGGCTGATCGGGTTGTGTCACACCGTGTTCATGGCCCTGGCGGTTTTCGTTGTGGCGCGCGGGGTCGAGCGTGGGCTGGAACAGGCGGTGCGCTTTATGGTGCCGGCATTGCTGTTCCTCATGATCGTATTGTTGGTGTACTCGATGAATTCCGGCTATTTCGGAGAAGGCGTGGCGTTCATGTTTACGCCCGATTTCGACAAGCTGACGTGGAATAGTGTGTTGGCCGCCCTTGGGCAGGCGTTCTTCACGCTCAGTATCGGCATGGGCGCGATCATGGCCTACGGCGCGTATCTCCCGGAGGAGACCTCAATCACGGGCGCTTCGGTGGCTGTTGTAGTTGCTGACACCAGCATCGCGATCCTGGCGGGACTGGCTATTTTCCCGCTCGTGTTTGCGAACAACCTGGACCCGGCAGACGGACCCGGCCTGGTTTTTCAAACCTTGCCGCTCGCGTTTGGCCAGATGGCCGGGGGCGTTTTCTTCTCTACTATTTTCTTCGTGCTGCTTGCGTTCGCGGCCTGGACGTCGGCCATCGGTTTGATGGAACCCGCGGTAGCCTGGATCGTTGAGAGATTCAGCAAGACACGAGCGCAGGCGACGGTAATGATCGGGTTAACGATCTGGCTAATAGGGATGGGTTCTGTATTGTCCTTCAATGTCCTGTCCGATGTGACTTTTCTGGCTGGCACAATTTTTGACAACATTGACTACCTCACCAGTAACATCATGTTGCCACTGGGTGGCTTGCTCATCGTCATCTTTGCGGGCTGGGTTATGGCCCGCAATTCCACGTCTGAAGAGCTCCACAGCTCCGGCATCCTGTTCAAGTCCTGGCGAGTGCTGGCCCGATTCGTGGCACCTATTGGTATTCTGCTCGTCCTGATCAACGCGGTCTTATAAGGCTGTTTCGGGAGCGGATCGCGGCCATCGTAACGTGCTTGCCCGATCATGATGCGTAAGGTTAGCCGCAGTGCCCTTGTGCCGTACTCGGCCGCACAAATGTATGGTTTGGTCAAAGACGTCGAGGCGTACCCGTTGTTTCTGCCCTGGTGTAACGATGCCGAAGTGCATGTGCGGCAGCCGGACTTCATCGAAGCATCGCTCGAGCTGCATCGCGGCGGTATAAGCAAACGCTTCCGAACGCGCAACGCACTGCAGGAGAACGAGGCACTGGGTATCGAATTGCTTGGCGGTCCTTTTCGTCACCTGTCCGGTGGCTGGTTATTTCAGCAGTTGGGGGATGCCGGCAGCAAGGTGTCCCTGGACCTAGAATTCGAGTTTGACAGCCGCGGCATGGACTTTATATTCGGTCGTTTTTTTGAGAACACCTGTAACTCGCTCGTGGATTCTTTCACGCAGCGCGCGGCGCAAATGCACTTGGACGAGCACAAATTAGGTGGCTGACATTCGGGTCGAGGTCGTATATGCAAGCGCTGCCAGGCAGCGCTTAATCGCCGTGACCTTAGAGCGTGACGCGACAGTGGCCGATGCCATTTCCGAGAGTTCAATCGCAAACCAATTCCCCAGGGAGAATCTCGACGAGCTGCAGGTCGGCGTTTGGGGGCACCCGGTTGAAAGGGACTACGTTCTGTCCGATGGAGACCGGGTAGAGATTTACAGGACGCTGGAAATCGACCCGAGAGAAGCGCGGCGCCAGCTTGCGCTTTTGGGTCGGACTATGGGGCAGACCTCGAACGACTAGAGACGCGGATCGAGTTCCTGGTCTTTGAGAATGCGGCCGACCCGGTCTTCCTCAAAGAAAACCGATACCCAGCGCTTAAAGCTCGCATCTTTGCGGCCGATCTTCAGGTAATAAACATAGTCCCAGCGATCCTTGTGAAACGGATCGTCAATCATCGGAGTGCCCAGCAGGAATCGAATCTGATTGCGGGTCATGCCAACCTCGGCCTGGTCGAGGTCCTCCTGCTTGATCAGGTTGCCTTGCGCAATATTGGTGCGGTAAACGCAGCCGCCGGACAGCGCCAGCGATACGCACAGTAGAACGAGGACGATTGATTTACGGTTTACCATAGAGCCGGACTGCCAACTGGGTCATAATAGGCGCGCATCATACCTTGAAAGAGTTCGCTCATGCAGCAACGACAGGAAC
>CAMYLB010000064.1 GCA_947259145.1 uncultured Woeseiaceae bacterium | reverse complement strand
GCCAAAGGCGGTGTTGCGTTGTCGGTTCGTGAAGTGACCGGTAAACCGATTCGGTTCATGGGTATCGGTGAGAAGGTCGATGCGCTCGAGGCATTTCATCCGGATCGAATGGCGTCGCGCATCCTCGGCATGGGCGACGTGCTGACGCTGGTTGAGGAGATCGAACAGAAGGTCAGCAAGGATCAGACCGAAAAACTGGCGAATAAGCTAAAGAAAGGGCGCGGTTTCGACCTGGCGGACCTTCGCGATCAGCTCGAGCAGATGATGAATATGGGTGGACTCGCGTCCATGCTCGAAAAGCTGCCGCTACCGGGCAATGTTAATCCAGCGGCGCTGAAGGACAGCGCCAACGAAGCGAAAATCCGCCGTCAGATCGCGATCATCAATTCCATGACCCCGGCTGAGCGTCGTTTCCCCAAGATTATCAACGGCTCTCGCAAGAAACGCATCGCGGGAGGGGCGGGGCAGCAGATCCAGGACGTCAATCGTCTCCTGAAGCAGCATATGCAGATGGAGAGGATGATGAAAAAGGTCTCCAAGGGCGGCATAAAGAAGTTCATGCGCGGTATGCCGGGAGGCGGCATGCCACCCGGAATGCGGTGATTTTCGGCCCAATTGCGGCCTGAAAAACACGCGCTACGGCCGAAATTGGCGACGGATGCGCTAAGGTACCGAAATACCTGAGTATTTTCGCCGCCAAAACGCTTCACATTTGTTGTAAATCCCGTACAATGCGCCGTCTATTCGGGCCGGCCCGAGGCAAGGCATGTCTGCCTCTCTTTACACAAATACGGAAAACTTTCGCGCGCTGGCGCGAAAAAGCGTCCTTTTTACCACCTGGTGGTCACCGACAGCCGCAATCGTCGGGACGGCCGGTATATTGAGCGCATTGGTTTCTTCAATCCGGTTGGACAGGAGCATGAGGAGAACCTCCGGGTTGATCTCGAGCGTGCCGATTACTGGATTGGCAAGGGCGCACAACCGTCAGATCGAGTTGCATCGTTGCTGAAAGCGCACCGCAAGGCGGCCGCGAGCAGCTGACCTGTTGGCACCCGAGCCGATAGTGCTGGGACGTATATCCGGCGTGTTCGGCGTGCGGGGGTGGGTCAAGGTGTTTTCATACACCGACCCGCGCGAAGCGGTACTGGATTACGAAAGCTGGTTGCTCGGCCACAAAGGTGAGTGGCGACCGGCTAAAGTCGCTGAAGGACAGCGGCATGGAAAAACGGTCGTGATACGAATCGATGGATTCGACGATCGCGAACAGGCGGCAACGCTAATTGGGTCTGAAATCGCAGTACCCAAGGCGGCGCTACCAGAAGCGGATAAGGGCCATTATTACTGGTCTGATCTCGAAGGGTTACAGGTCGTGCGAAGCGATGGCTCGGTGCTCGGCAAACTGGCATACCTGCTCGAGACCGGCACACACGATGTGATGGTGATACAAGGCGAAAAGGAACGATTGGTTCCGTTCGTCATAGATGAAATAGTACTCGACGTTGATCTTGCGAACGGCTTGATCACCGTCGACTGGGAATGGGAGTGACGAGATGCGCATTGGCGTCGTTAGCCTGTTTCCGGAAATGGTTGCGACGATCGCCGACTATGGCGTCGTAGGCCGCGCGCTGGACCGTGAACTGTTTTCGCTGGATATCGACAATCCGCGAGATTACACGAACGACGTACACCGCACGGTTGACGATCGACCTTACGGTGGTGGCCCCGGCATGGTGATGAAGTTCGCGCCGCTTGCCAGGGCATTGCAGGCGTCACGAGAACGATTGCCTGTGGGTAGCCCGGTCGTCTGCCTGTCACCGCAAGGTGCGGTTTTCGACCAGGCCGCGGCTGAGCGATATGCAGCCCTGCCGGGGATGATATTGCTGGCCGGCCGGTATGAGGGGATCGATGAGCGACTGATTGAGTCGCAGGTCGATGAAGAAATATCGCTGGGCGATTTTGTGCTTTCGGGCGGCGAAATCGCAGCGATGGCGGTGATTGATGCCGTGGTGAGGTTATTGCCGGGTGTGTTGGGTGATGATCAGTCCGCACAGCAGGACTCTTTTGGAGAAGGGCTGCTGGACTGTCCGCACTACACGCGGCCGGAAGTTGTTGAAGGTAGGTCCGTGCCGGATGTCTTATCGTCTGGTAACCACGCGAATATCGCGCGGTGGCGGTACAAGCAGGCCTTAGGTCGGACTCACTTGCGAAGACCGGACTTGCTTGAAAAACTGGACTTAAGTGATGAGCAACGAAAGTTGCTCGACGAATTTTTAAAAGAGCAAAGACAATGAGCAAAATTATCGAAGCGATCGAAAACGAGCAAATGGGCAAGGAAATTCCAAAATTTGCTCCAGGCGACACGATTGTCGTCCAGGTCAAGGTCAAAGAAGGCGACCGCGAGCGCCTGCAGGCGTTCGAGGGAGTTGTGATTGCCAAACGCAATCGCGGCCTGAATTCGTCGTTCACGGTGCGCAAGATCTCGCACGGCGAAGGTGTCGAGCGCGTGTTCCAGACCTACAGCCCGGTCGTCGATTCATTGGCGGTTAAACGCCGTGGCGACGTTCGGCGCGCCAAGCTGTACTACCTCCGCGGTCTTACCGGCAAAGCGGCTCGCATCAAGGAAAAGATCTAGATACAGCGCTGAATTTGCTGGCCGCAGTAGCGGCCGGCTGCCCACCGAAGCACGATTCCAACCATCGTGTGCGTCGATCGGAGACAACGCTTGAACCATTTTCCGGCAACCGGGTCCCTCGTGACATGAAAAGCGTTTTTTCTAAGCGATTTCGCAGTGCTCTGGGGCTGGTGATGCTGTCTGTTGTGCTGAGCGGCTGTGCGGCCATAATGTCATCGGCAGCGACTAACCTGTCGAAAAATCTCTCCAGTGCCATTCTCAACCAGGACGATCCGGAACTTGTGCGTGCCGGAGCGCCGTCCTATCTGCTGTTGCTGGATAGTTTCGTTGCAGGCAGCCCGGACGATCCGGCAATCCTGGCAGCCGGCGCCACTCTTTACGCGACTTACGGCGCCGTGTTTGCAGATGACGAGCTACGCGCGTCGCGACTGACCACGCGCGCGCGCCGGTATGCGAGTACGGCGATGTGTGAAGTCTACGCACCGGCATGTGATTGGGCTGACGCAACCTATGATGAATTCGTAGCGTCGCTGGATGGACTGCGTCCCAGGAACGCTGAGTACCTGTATACCTATGGGTTCGCGTCGCTGGCATTCCTGGTCGCCCATAGCTCTGACATGAATTCGCTGGCCGAGCTGCCGAAGATCGAGGCTTTGTTTAACCACTATCTGGACATAAGTGGTGACGAACTTAACGTTAGCGCCTACACATTTATGGGACAATTGCTGACATTGATGCCGCCCGCACTAGGTGGCAAGCCTGAGATAGCGCGCGAGTTTTTCGAGAAGGCTGTCGTGGCGACTGATGGCAAGGACCTCAGCGCCAAAGTTGAGTATGCGCGAGGCTATGCGCGGCTGCTCTACGAACGAGAGCTGCACGATCGCTTGTTGAACGAAGTTATGGCCGCCGATCCTTACCAGGACGGCTACACACTGAGCAATATTATGGCTCAGGAAGACGCGGCTGAACTGCTGGCTGCGGCAGACGAATACTTTTAATGGATTTAGCTATGAAGAAAATTTTGCTTGTTGCCCTGGCGCTGATCGTGAGCTTGCCGGTTCATGCTGCCGTCACGTTAAAAATCGCCACGGTATCGCCGGAAAACACGCAGTGGATGAGAGACTTGCGTGCGAGCGCCGCGGAGATCAAGACACGCACCGATGGCCGGGTCGTGATCAAGTACTACGGCGGTGGCGTGATGGGTAACGATACGAAAGTGCTCGGACGTATTCGTATCGGGTCATTGCAAGGCGGCGCGTTTACGGCCACCTCTTTGGCCAGTCAATACACGGATCTGAATCTGTACGGGTTGCCCCTGATCTTCGATTCAGAAGAAGAAGTCGCCTATGTCCGCGAGCGGCTCGACGCCAAACTGCAGCAAGGTCTGGAAGACGCCGGGTTCGTCAATTTTGGTTTCGCCGGCGGCGGGTTTGCGATACTCATGTCCAATACACCGGTTGATGAACTGGCGGACCTGAAGGGCAAGAAGGTGTGGGTTCCCGAAGGTGACTCCATCAGTTATGCCTCGATGGAAGCACTGTCATTGTCGCCGGTCACCTTGCCGCTAACCGATGTCCTGACCGGCTTGCAAACCGGTCTTCTCGACATCGTCGCGATACCGCCGATCGGTGCGCTGGTGCTGCAGTGGCATACAAAGATCAAGTACATCACGGAATTGCCGCTGGTTTATACGATAGCCTTCATGGCTATCGAGAAGCGGGCTTTCGAGAAGATCAGCCCTGCGGACCAGGCCATCGTCCGTGAGATTATGGACGCGACCTATCGAAAATTTGATGTTGTGAATCCGAAGGACAACCAGGCGGCGCGCGACGTTCTGCTCGACCAGGGCATCAAGAGCATGCAGTTTGAGCGGGACAATTACCTGGCGATTCGGGCGGTACTTGCGGAATCAAACAAGGCACTCGGCGCTAAAGGGAAATTTTCCGCAGACATGTATGACGAGATGGTCGGCTACATTGCCGAGTTTCGGAGCAAGCAGGCGGCCGACATCTCACCGCCGCCAGATGTCTCTGCTGCCAATAAGTAGGCGAATTCTTTGAAGCGAGTACTTGAACGGCTGGAGCGGGCCGGACGTGCAGCCGAGGACGGTGCGCTCGTGCTGTTGCTGGGTTCGATGGTGCTGCTGGCCGTCCTGCAGATCGTGCTGCGGCAGTTTTTCGATAGCGGCATAGGCTGGGCAGACGAACTCGTAAAAATCATCGTACTCTGGCTGGCGATGGTGGGGTCCATTGCTGCGGCACGCGACAACCGCCATATTCGCATCGACGTGCTGTCCCACGTGTTGCCCGACAAGCTCGTTGCGCTGACGCGCGTTCTTGTTGACCTGTTTGCGGCCGGTGTTTGCGTAACACTCGCCTGGCAGGCATGGCGATATCTGCAGCTCGAAATCGAGTGGCAGGAGACGGTTCTGATCGATACGCCGGCCTGGGCCGCGCACGCAATCGTGCCGGCGGCGTTCTTGCTGATCGGCTACCGCTTCCTGGTCGGTAGCGCTGCCACGGTTTATGAGATGTTCCGCGGCGAGCCGCTCAAGGACGCCTCGTGATTGTCTTTAGCCTCATCCTGGTGCTGCTGGCGGTATTGGGTGCGCCGCTGTTTGCAGTCATCGCGACCAGCGCGATGTTGGGCTTTAACAGTATCGAAACCGACCTGATGACCATGGCGCTGGAGCTGCTGAGTATTGCGCAGCTGCCGTTCCTGGCGGCAATCCCCTTATTTACGTTCGCCGGTTACATGCTGAGCGAGAGCGATGCCCCGAAACGCCTGGTGCGCCTGACCAACGCTTTGCTGGGTTGGATGCCTGGCGGCCTTGCGCTGGTTTGTATTTCCGCCTGTGCTTTCTTCACAGCATTTACCGGCGCGTCCGGTGTAACAATCATTGCGCTGGGGGCTATTTTGTACCCGGCACTGAAACAGGACGGCTACAGCGACAAGTTCAACCTCGGCCTGGTTACGTCTTCAGGGAGTCTCGGTTTGCTCTTCGCGCCGTCGTTGCCGCTAATCCTGTACGGCGTTGTCGCGGGCGTGCAGATCGATGACCTGTTCCTGGCCGGCATCCTTCCTGGATTCGTCATGCTCGCGATGCTCTCGGGTTGGAGTATCTGGGTAAACCGCAACAACCGAAAACCGCTGAGCTCTTTTTCACTCCGCGAGGTGGGCGGTGCGATACGCGAAACCGCCTGGGAATTGCCGCTGCCGGTCGTCGTACTAGGCGGTATTTACTCGGGTTATTTTGCGGTGTCCGAAGCGGCGGCGGTGACCGCGCTCTACGTCTTCTTTGTCGAAGTTGTGATTCACCGGGAAATAAAACTCGCCGAACTCCCGCGCGTCATGCGCGAGTCCATGGTCCTCGTCGGTGGGATTCTAATTATTCTTGGCGTTTCGCTCGCGTCGACCAATTACATGATCGAGGCTGAGGTTCCGCAGCGCCTGCTGCAGCTCGTGGCGGAGCTCGTCAGCAGCCAGACCACGTTCCTGATTCTGCTACTGATTTTCCTGCTCGTGCTTGGCGCCATTCTCGATATTTTTTCGGCGATCGTTCTGGTTGTCCCCCTCATCCTGCCGATTGCGGCAGGCTTCGGTGTTAACGAAGTCCATCTTGGTATCGTGTTTCTCGCCGCGATGCAGCTCGGCTACCTGACTCCGCCGGTCGGTCTGAACTTGTTCATAGCGAGCTATCGCTTCGAGAAGCCGATCATGCACGTGTACTCGGCGACGTTACCGTTCCTGATCATCCTGATGGTGTCAGTGGTGATCATCACTTTCTTACCGGAACTGTCGCTCGTTTTTCTTTCGGATTAACAGGGCGCCGCAGAAAAACCGATGTGCCACAGGTGCTTGAACCGTGGCCACCTTTCGCGCCTCATGGTGTAGAGTCCGTGCTGATCGCGATTTCACTAGCTGAGGAATGCACAGATTATGAGTAAGGGAAATTTGATCCGCCGCATGCTGGCATCGATATGGCGCGGCCTCAACGGACTGCGAAAAGTGCTCCACCTGGTACTGATGCTGTTCATTTTCCTGGTGTTTTTTGGCGCTATGGCGGGTACTCCGCCGATAATGCCGAATAAGGCGGCGTTGTTCATTCAACCGTCTGGAGTGCTCGTGGAGCAGCTGGAAGGCGATCCATTTGACCGCGCGCTGACCGAACTGCTTGGCGATACGCCGCCGCAGACGCTTGTACAGGATATCGTTGATGCACTGGAGTTCGCGCGAACCGACGAACGCATTACCGCCGTTCATCTCGAGCTGAGCATGTTAGCGTCGGGCGGGTTAAACAAACTGCAGCGCGTTGCGGATGCGATCGATGCCTTCCAGGAGTCCGGGAAACCAGTCGTTGCAAGCGGCGATTATTTTGCACAACAGGGTTACTACCTGGCGGCCCATGCCGACGAGCTGTATCTGCACCCCGAGGGCCTGGTGTTGCTGCAGGGTTACGGTTCATATCGAAACTACTTCAAGGACGCGATAGACCTGCTGCGCATCGACTGGAATGTTTTCAAAGTCGGTACCCACAAGTCGTTCGTCGAACCCTACACACGCATGGATATGTCTCCAGAGGACCGGGAGTCCAGGAGCCGCTTGATAAATCAATTCTGGAACACGTATCAGCAAGACGTAGTTACTGCGCGCGGGCTGCCTGCAGGCGCCATCGACGACTATGCCCAGAACATGGTTGAGCGTGTCGGAAGCGCCAATGGCGATACCGCCGCTGCCGCACGCGATATGGGTTTGGTGGACGATTTGCTAACTCGCATCGCCCTGCGCGATCGCATAATGGAATACGCCGGAGCGGATTCGGAGGATGAGGCGCTGTACTCGTCGGTGTCGATGCGGGACTACCTTGGCCAAATGCGGCTGTTGCATAAGCCCAGGAAAAAAGCTGAAAACGTTGCGATCGTTGTTGCAGCGGGCGAGATACTCGATGGATCGCAGCCACCAGGCACTGTAGGCGGTGATTCGGCGGCAGCCTTGCTTCGTAAAGCGCTGCAGGATGAGTCTGTCAAAGCCGTCGTGCTCCGGGTCGACAGCCCTGGCGGCAGTGCATTTGCGTCCGAAGTCATTGCGAACGAGATAGAAGCTTTGCAGGAGGCTGGCAAACCTGTCGTTGCGTCTATGAGCAGTGTGGCAGCGTCTGGTGGATACTGGATATCAGCCGGCGCGGACAAGGTGATCGCCAGCCCGTCGACAGTAACAGGGTCAATCGGTGTCTTTGGCATGATACCCACCTTCCAGCGATCACTTGCGACCCTCGGCGTGGCAACTGATGGTGTCGCCACAACCCCCTGGGTGAGGGCGCTGCGACCGGATCTTGAAATGACTGATTCTACGAAACAGCTGGTGCAGATGCTGGTCGAAAATGTGTACGACGATTTCGTTTCACGTGTTTCCGAGCACCGCGGTTTGGACAAGCAAACCGTAGATAGCATTGGCCAGGGACAGGTCTGGACCGGCACTGATGCCCTGGAGAACGGACTGGTCGATCAGCTTGGCGGCCTCGATGACGCTGTGGCCGTCGCGGCAGGACTCGTCGGTCTTGAGGAAGGGACTTACAGCAGGAAGACGATTGAGCCGGAGTTGTCCCCGACCCAGCAGATGATCGTCGATTTCCTGACGATAGCCAAAACCGCTGGAATCGATCCAGGCAGTTTCGTTAGCGAGCCCGCGCCGGTCGCTGTATTTGCAAATCAGCTGCAGAAATTACTCGCGGGGGTCACGAAGTTCAACGATCCGAGGGGCGTTTATTCGCACTGTTTTTGCGAGATCGACTAGCTGACCCCATTTGCTAGTTCCAGTGCAGGATGACCTTGCCCGTCTGTCCGGACTCCATGAGTTCGAACGCGGGCTGGAACTCCTCGATATCGAAATGGTGGGTGATGATCGGGTCCATATTCAGGCCGCTTTGCAGCATGCTGGACATCTTGTACCAGGTCTCGAACATCTCGCGGCCATAGATGCCTTTGATCACCAAGCCTTTGAATATGACGTCATTCCAGTCAATCGCCATGTCGCCGGGCGGAATGCCGAGCATGGCGATTTTTCCGCCGTGGTGCATCGTTCTCAACATGTCGCGAAATGCCTGTGGGTTGCCCGACATCTCCATGCCGACATCGAAGCCTTCTTCCATGCCCAGGTCGCCCATCGTGTCGTCGATAGTCTCCCGAGTTACGTTGAGTGCGCGCGAGGCTCCCATTTTGCGGGCAAGCTCCAGCCGGTAATCGTTGACGTCGGTAATGACGACGTGGCGGGCGCCTGCAAAGCGTGCGATCGCGACGGCCATGACACCGATGGGGCCGGCACCCGTGATCAGAACGTCCTCGCCCACAAGGTCGAACGATAATGCCGTATGCGTGGCATTACCGAGCGGATCGAGAATCGATGCCATGTCATCGGTGATCATGTCTGGCAGTTTGAAAACGTTGAATGCAGGGACCGACAGAAATTCCGCAAAAGCGCCGGGCCTGCTGACGCCCACGCCGACTGCGTTCATGCACAAATGACGGCGGCCCGCCCGGCAATTTCGACAATGGCCACAGGTGATATGCCCTTCCGCAGAGACGCGGTCGCCCAGGCTAAAGCCGCGGACCTCGACGCCCATATCCACGATCTCGCCGCTGAATTCGTGCCCAACCGCCATCGGCACGGGAATCGTCTTTTGCGCCCAGTCATCCCATTTGAAAATGTGAATATCGGTTCCGCAGATCGCGCTGCGGTGGACCTTGATCAGGACGTCGTTATGGCCGACATCGGGAACCGCGATGTCTTGCAACCAGATGCCACGCTCGCGTTTTGCTTTAACCAGTGCTTTCATCGTTCTTTCCTGGTGTGCGCGATCAATTAATTACGCTCAGTTCGCGGCCAACGGCCGTGAATGCGTCGATCGCTTTGTCGAGTTGTTCACGCGTCAGTCCGGCCGACATTTGCGTACGGATTCGTGCCTGTCCTTTCGGAACCACCGGGAACGAGAACCCGATTACGTAGATACCGCGTGCGAGGAGCTTGTCCGCCATCGTGCTCGCAAGCTTGGCGTCGCCGAGCATCACGGGAATAATCGGGTGTTCGCCGGGTTTCAGCTCAAAGCCTCTCTCGGTCATCTTGCTACGGAAATAGGCCGCGTTTTCGTGCAGCTTTTCCTGCAGGGAGCAGTCGCGTTCGAGCAAGTCGAGAACGGTAATGGACGTCGCTGCGATCATCGGCGCAACGGAATTCGAAAACAGGTATGGACGCGAGCGCTGTCGTAACCAGCCGACGATTTCCTTGCGGCCCGAGGTGTATCCTCCCGACGCGCCTCCGAGTGCTTTGCCCAGCGTGCCCGTGATGATGTCGATACGTCCCATTACGCCACGGTATTCGTGCGTGCCACGCCCGGTTTTTCCGAGGAAACCCGTTGCATGGCAGTCGTCGATCATTGTCAGGGCGTCAAATTCTGTAGCGAGGTCGCAAATGCCGACGAGGTCGGCGATGGTGCCGTCCATCGAGAATACGCCGTCCGTCACGATCAGTTTGGTTTTGGCACCAGAGGCGTCCTGAAGCTGGCTACGAAGCTCCCGCATGTCGCTGTTGCCATACCGGTAGCGCTGCGCCTTGCAGAGGCGAATACCGTCGATGATGCTGGCATGATTGAGCGCGTCGCTGATGACGGCATCATCGGGTCCCAGCAGCGTCTCGAACAAGCCGCCATTCGCATCGAAACAGGACGGATACAGGATGGTGTCCTCAGTGCCGAGAAAAGCGCTGATCCGTGCTTCCAGTTCCTTATGAACCGTTTGTGTGCCACAAATGAATCTCACGGATGCCATGCCGTAGCCGTACTGGTCCAGTGCTTTGTGCGCGGCCGCTATGACCTCCGGATGATTGGCGAGGCCGAGGTAGTTATTCGCGCACAGGTTGAGTACGTG
>CAMYLB010000063.1 GCA_947259145.1 uncultured Woeseiaceae bacterium | reverse complement strand
CTCCAGCAGATAGGTGTCTTCCTGGACCAGAAATGCTCTGTAGCGCCGTTCGAAAAGGTGGCCGGTACGCTGCATTCGAATATTCATGCGTCGCGCGTAATTTCCAGCGATATATGCGATGAATTGAGCGAGAGGCGCCGGCCCGGACTGAATCGCCATGTGCGTGTGATTGGTCATCCAGCAATATGCATGAATGCGGTGCCCATATCGCCGAACGGCACCAGCTAGCAACGACTCCCAATTGGACCGGTCCTCTCTGGCAAAGAAGATATTCGAGCGAGCGTTTCCGCGGAGAATCACATGAAAAAAACCGTTCGGTACGTGGAGTCTGGGTTTGCGTGGCATGGGACCGAATTACCTTCCTAGGGAGTGATTGACACCCCAAGGAAGAATGTAATTCGTTTCGTCCAACTACGCTGTCCGGAAATTTAGGCAACAAAAGGCATAAGTCGGTGCCCGGGGCATAAGTCGGTGCCCGGCACCAGGCTCCACGGCACCAGGCTCCTCATTCCGACTGCATAGGCGAGAGGTTGAGGGAGGCTGGCGCGCACACTTTTCCGCACGCCGAATCGAACTGGTACTTTCAGGCGGGCGGCTACATGCACGACAGCGATAAAGACGAGTACGAAGGGCCGCCCTGGTTCGCTGGAATTGAATACCAAAAGTCCAGGAACACAGTTATTGGTCTTTCAGTCTTCAACAACTCCTTCGGCGAGTTTACGCTCGGTATTGATATTGCTGTGTTAAGCGCATCGGGCCTGGCGCTCCTCGTCGGTTACGAGTTCTAACGTCCAGCTATTCGCACGACCGGAACGAAATGGCCGGAAGGTCCTGAGCCTAAGCCCTAGTCTGACTCCAACCTGGTGATTTTGAATTGGTGAAATAACCAACTAAATCTGACTTTGAGGGTTGAACCGCCCCGGGTTTCTCGGAGGCTCAATTCTTTGAGAGGATTGGGTCATGAATACAAGAAAACGATATTCCCCGGAGTTTCGGGAGAGAGCGGTACGGCTGGTTGAAGAGCAGCAGAAGGAAGGATCGTCGGAGTGGGCGGCGATTCAATCGCTGTCGGAGAAACTGGGCTGTGTGCCTGAGACCCTGCGTCGCTGGGTTCGACAATCGCAACGAGACCAAGGTACGCGACCTGGATTGACGACCGACGAACGCGCGAAGCTGAAGCAGTTGGAGAAAGAAAACCGCGAGCTCAAGCGTTCCAACGAGATCCTGAGAAAGGCCTCAGCCTATTTTGCCCAGGCGGAGCTCGACCGCCGACCGAAGTAATGGCGTCGTTCATCGACGAGCACCGCGAGGTGTACGGGGTCGAGCCGATCTGTGCCGAGTTGCCGATTGCCCCGTCGACGTATTACGCCCACAAGGCGTGTGAGGCGGATCCTGACAAGCGCTCGGATCGAGCCCAACAGGATGCCGAACTGATGATCGAGATTCTGCGGGTTTGGAACGAGAACTTTCGAGTGTACGGCGCACGCAAGATCTGGCGGCAACTCAAACGAGAAGGCTTCAAGGTCGCGCGCTGCACCGTGGAACGGCTCATGCGCAAGCTCGGCATCCGCGGCGTGGTGCGCGGCAAGGGCTACAAGACGACGGTGCCGGACTTCGCTGCTGCACGTCCGGCCGACTTGGTTGAGCGCGCGTTCACGGCATCGGCACCCAATCAACTGTGGGTTGCTGACATTACGTTTGTGTCGACCTGGCGCGGTCCGGTGTATACGGCGTTTGTGATCGACGTGTCCTCGCGCATGATCGTCGGCTGGCGCGTCTGGAACTCGCTGAGGACGGATCTCGTGCTGGATGCCCTCGAACAGGCATTGTACGCACGAACCGGCACGCAAGGCCTGGTGCATCATAGCGACAGAGGTAGCCAATATCTGTCGATCCGCTACACCGAACGCTTGGCCGAGGCCGGCATCGAGTCATCGGTCGGCAGCGTCGGCGACAGTTACGACAACGCCATGGCCGAGAGCATCATCGGTCTCTACAAAACGGAAATGATCTGGCCGCGAGGCCCGTGGAAAAACCTCGACGAAGTCGAGTACGCGACACTGGAATGGGTGAACTGGTATAACAATCACCGGCTGTTAGAGCCAATCGGCAACATCCCGCCGATCGAGTTCGAGGCAGCCTATTACGAGCAGGAAAACGGTCAGGCGATGGCTGCCTGACTCACACAAAAGAGTCTCCGGCATACCCGGGGCGGTTCAGGTCTGAATTGGTGGATTCAGCAGGGGCGTATTACGCGGAGGTGTGATGCGCCCTTTCCTTATCAGTTGGAGGGAAACGTCCCATCAGCTGATTTTCTATTTTTTTGCGCGTAGAAGGCCCACGGCGCGAAATGGCCGGAAGTTCTCGAGTCTAAACCCTAATCTATCTCCAGCATCCACAGTTGGAGTTAGACATGAAGACATGAACAACAAGATCTTCGCCGCACTGGCGGCAATGAGCATGATCGCCGTTGGCGGTTGCGGTCAACCGGCTTCTCCCCCCTCCGGTAATGACGCCGCCGCCGCGGCACCTCCCGCCGCGAAGGTGGCACCAGCGAAAATGGCGTATTCCACGGATATTCCAGCGAATGTAATTACTCCAGACAAGATGGAGACAAGCATTGGCACACTGGAATTCAACGATGGCTTTCCTACTGATGAAACAGCCAAAAAGGTTTGGGACAATCTGGATTTTGTCCGCGCCGTGGAAGCCATGATTATGACGACACCCGCGGCTTCGCTGGTAGGTTTCCGTAAAGGTATCCGCGAATTCGGGCCGGACAATGAAACCATGATTATCTGGGAAGGTCGCCTGGATCCTAGAGGCTTACTACTAACAGGTAATACGACAGTGGTTTATAGCTTTATGTGGATCGACCTGAAAGATGGACCCATGGTAATGGAGACGCCACCCAATGTGCTTGGAATCGTT
>CAMYLB010000062.1 GCA_947259145.1 uncultured Woeseiaceae bacterium | reverse complement strand
GTAGTTCCTCGCTACCAAGTAAACCTCACGGCTGCCGGCTCTTGATGCCTTCGGCTTCATGACCCTGACACGCTCGAAAGAGCGCCGTGCATCCACCACAAACGCGTCAAACCCTTCCCCCTGAAAGACCTTGCAGATAAAGCTGCCTTTGGGTTTCAGGACCCGACGAGCCATGTCCAGTGCGAGTTCCGCCAGGGACATGGAGCGTGGCTGATCGACGGCCCTTGAACCGCTAATATTGGGGGCCATATCGCTCATTACAAGGTCGACACCCGCTTCACCTGTCGCATCCAGGAGCTGCCTGAAGATCGCCTCATCCTCGAAGTCACCTTGGATAAACTCGACTTGCGGCAGAGGATCCATCGGCAGGAGATCGATTGCGACGATGCGCGCGCGACCTTTGAGCCTTTTAGTGACGTACTGGCTCCAGCCGCCAGGTGCTGAACCGAGATCCACACAGACCATGTCCGGCCGCAGCAGCCGCTCCTTCTGGTCGATCTGTTCCAGCTTGAACACGGCACGCGACCGCCACCCCTCACGTCGTGCCTGCTGCACGTAAGGGTCGCGTTCCTGTCGATCACGCCAGCTGCCACCGGTACGCCGCGATTTGCTCACCGGACACAGCCAAACGACAGGAGAATTGGAGACGTCCCGCTGCTACACTTCGCGCCCATGAACTTAAGTGAATCGAACAAGAGATTTCTGCGCGGGCGCGGCCATGCGCTGAAGCCCGTGATTATGGTTGGCGACGCCGGGCTCAGCGAATCACTGCTCGCCGAATACGAGTTGACGCTCGACCACCACGAGCTGATAAAGGTGCGCGTGCGCGCTGGTGATCGGGAGGTTCGTGATGACATCATTAAGGAATTGTGTTCGCGCAGTGCGGCCGTTCTCATTCAGCGTATCGGTAATGTTGCGCTGCTATATCGGCCGAACCTCAAGAAGAAAGCTGACCAGCGAATCCGTCTGCCGTCCAAATAGGCCGTCCATGGCCGCTCAAACGTAGCGGACCTCGATCACTTCGAAAGACTTCTCACCGTCCGGCGCCTGAAATTCGACGACGTCGCCCTCGTTCTTGCTGATCAGCGCACGAGCAATCGGTGATGTAAACGAAATCAAGCCGTTCTTAATATCCGCTTCGTCTTCGCCGACAATTCTGTACGTAATCTCCGTGCCCGTTTTCTCGTCGATAAGCACGACAGTCGATCCAAATACTATCTTGCCGCGCGCGTCGATAGCAGTAACGTCGATTACCTGCACATGCGAAACCTTGCCTTCAATTTCCTTGATGCGAGCTTCGATGAATCCTTGCTGGTCTTTCGCGGCATGATACTCGGCGTTTTCCTTGAGATCGCCGTGCGCACGCGCTTCCGCTATCGCCTTGATGACCGCGGGACGATCAACGCTCTTGAGCCTTTTGACTTCTTCCAGCAACAGCTCGTGGCCGCGTACCGTCATTGGTACCTTGCTCATGCCATTACCTCGCCGTGTAAATCCTGTAGTCGGTTAACGTCACCATCGTCGAGATGTTCGATCGCCAGACACGTTGCGATAGCGGCGCCCAGGGTCGTGTAATAGGTCACACCCTTGCGCACTGCCGCAGCGCGAATGGACAGCGACTCGTTGATTGCCTGCTTGCCTTCCGTAGTATTGACGATCAAATCTATCTCACCGTTTTTTATCATGTCCACGATATGGGGACGCCCTTCGCGCACCTTGTTCGCACGGCGACATGATACACCAGCGCTTGCCAGCTTTTTGGCCGTGCCGTGTGTGGCGACGATGTCGAAGCCCATGGCGCTTAATAGCTTGCCAAGTTCTACAGCGCCATCCTTGTCTCGCTCGCGAACACTCAATAGCGCGGCACCCTGTCGCGGGATAATCACTCCTGATGCCAGCTGCGCCTTGGCGTACGCCTCCCCAAAGCTTCGACCGGTACCCATGACTTCACCCGTCGATTTCATTTCCGGACCCAGAATGGGATCGCTGCCCTGGAACTTGATGAACGGAAATACGGATTCCTTGACCGAAAAATATTCAGGGTGCCGCTGATCCACGAAACCCTGTTTCGCCAGCGATTCCCCTACCATGACCTTGGCCGCGATCTTGGCTAGCGGCACACCGGTGGCTTTGGACACAAACGGCGCGGTACGCGATGCACGCGGATTGACTTCGAGCAGGTAGACCACATCGCCCTGAATAGCAAACTGCGTATTCATCAGGCCCAGCACCTTGAGACCCTTCGCGAGAGTCACGACCTGTTCCTCCAGTTCCTTTTGTATTTCCGGCGACAGGCTAAAAGGTGGCAGCGAGCAGCCCGAGTCGCCCGAGTGCACGCCGGCCTGCTCGATGTGCTCCATGATGCCGCCGATCAAGACACGTTCGCCGTCGCTGATGCAGTCGACATCGACTTCTGTCGCAAGGTCCAGGAACCGGTCGAGAAGCACCGGGCTGTCGTTAGACACGTTGATCGCCGCG
>CAMYLB010000061.1 GCA_947259145.1 uncultured Woeseiaceae bacterium | reverse complement strand
GAGGTAGTGCAATCACTATGAAAATACCTCCTGGCGCAGCTCAGAGCGGCTAACTAGCGTTATCGATCGCGCGCGGGATCAACAAATTCTTCGCGAATTTTCGGGGCCCTCGCAAAACAGAGTTTTTCAACAGAATAGGCCGGAAGGCGACGCTCGCTTGGTTCAGGCTATAATTTCTCCTACTGACCCAATATAGATAGTCAGTCGTTTCTGCGTGCGTATTATCCCCGCCTGTGGCGGGTTCTAGGCCACACCCTGCCGATGAACAGTGCGATACCAATGACAATCAGAACGAACGGAGCTAGTGGTGTCTCAACATCCAGCCACTGCCACAGGCCCGCAACTGCAAATCCAAGGCCGACCAAAACCCAGAAACCTTCAACACGCACGCCAGCGGCTTTACGAACGGCCTGCATTCCCAACGTGATGACAGCAACCCCGAGCAAGCCTACTCCGAGACTGACGTCCGCGAGCCACGCGATACCAACCCAGACAAAAAATAAAGCCCATCCTGCCGCATCGTATTTGCTCGCACGATCTTGATGCGTCATGTATTCGGTCATCTTGTTGAAGTCCGGTCTACCGTCAGGACCACAGCACCAACTCATCATGCTTCTCATCATCAGGCACCTCCGCTATTCCAGCACTGCGACAGCATTTCCATCGAGCACAGTCCGGTCATCGAGACGTAGGCGCCGCCGAGCAGTATGAACCCGGAAATGATAAGCGCCCAACCGCCGAGAATCTGACCGAGCGTCTTTACGCCTCCCGCAGCCTTCGTTGACGAAAACAGAATGAAGTAGCCGACCACGGCCCAGAAAGTGGCCGGCATAAAGCTCATAAGAAAACACATACTCTTACACCCCTCTTCTGCGATTCATGTAGCCTGCCCGGCACCGATCGACTCGTCATGGCGCTCCATAACGACAGTCAGCGGAAAGTGAATCGACGTCGTGGCGTTGATCACACCATCCATATCCAGGGCCTGGAAGACCTGACAGTCCGTATCCTTGAGGGCATCTTTCGCCGATTCCGTACCGGAATCACATGCCAATATCAATACCGCCTCATAGTCGCTTGCTCGCTTGAGCAGGCGCGCTCTCTGCCCCTTCGTCCAGAGGCACATCATTGGCGTCGGCGTGTGGATGGAAAACACCCCGGTCCGGACGCCGCGCTCCTCTAACGAGTCGCGAGTCGATTGAATATAGTCTTCAAAAGCTCTGGTCTTTATGCCGTGCTTGAAGAACTCGATGAAGGGTTCCTCCTTCTGCATGGCAAGACACATCGGGGGACAGACGGGACAGGATGCGATCAGGACTGAATCGAAGCCGGCAAGGTCGGCCAACACGTCTCTTGGTGTGAGGTTGACAGGCATATTTCTTCTCCTTGCGCCAACACAACCGTGGCGGCCGGAGCCGCTGCCGCAAGGCCAACCGCGGCAACTTTATCGCCTGGTCACCGTAAAATTGTGACGCGCGTGCGAGTTAATCTGGCCTACTGCCGAACGTATCGGCGTTTTTTCCTGTTGGCAATTCGTAGTTGCCACAAGAATCGTGGGTTGCCACCACGGGCGAGAGGCCGCTTTTGGCCGTTAGCTGACCGTCAGCAACCTCGATTCTCGGCTGTATGAACGGCCGCTTCCGATGAAAGCGGGCATTGGATCCTAAACTCTCGGAAAATCAATTCCGAGTGTTGGCTTTACCCCTTATAGCTGCCGTTTGTCTAATGTGGTTTGTCTGCGATTGCCTTTACCAGGGCACTTTTTCGCCGCTATACGACCAGTACGTCCCGGTATCCGCTGGACCGAGTTTCTGAATCACGGCCCGCATTCCGCGGATTGACTCTGCCGGCGTCAAGCTGGCGTTTGCGCCACCCATGTCGGTCTTTACCCATCCGGGGTGAATCGTGAGGCAGGTAAATCCCTCGGGATGCAACTCGATAGCCAGTGTTTTTGTAAACATATTCAAAGCGGCCTTGCTCTCTCGATAGCCGTAAAAGCTGCCGAAATCATTAAGAGCAATACTGCCGAGGCGACTCGTTATATTGACGATGGTCTTTGTTTTGCCAAGCCGGAGATTCGCGAGCAGAGCGCGTGTCACGCGGACCGGCCCGAGCGTATTAACCGCAATTGTCCGGCTATAGTCATCAAAATTGATCTCTTCGATCTTGTTCACTCGAGGAAATATGCCGGCGTTGTTGATGAGCAGATCGATTGGCCGCCCGGCAAGAGATTCTGCGAGCGCGTCGATGCTTACCGGATTGGCGACGTCGAGCTGCACGACCTCCACCGACAGCGCGTCCAGCTCATCAGCCTTCCCCGGGCTTCGTGCAGTGCCAATGACGTTCCAACCATCCGCGGCGTACTGGCGCGCGAATTCAAGCCCCAGCCCCCTGTTGGCGCCTGTGATTAAGACGGTTGGCGCGCCGGTCGCCGAGTCGGAATCCGAGTGATGATCGGCATGCACCAGCATTCCGCAGAGCATTGCAAGAGCTGC
>CAMYLB010000060.1 GCA_947259145.1 uncultured Woeseiaceae bacterium | reverse complement strand
AAACCCGCGTTGTGCTGGGGTCGGAGTAAGTGGCGCAGACCGATGTGCGCCAAGACGCCGCGGACTATAACAGAGTGGCAGCCAATTGGAAGGGCGCAGGCACAAGTTTGCAGCCGCGTCCCGTACCCGTGGTTTAACCTGTTGCGGTACGATACGCCACTTTGAAGAATACTCGGCACGCAATATGGCAAACGGCGACAACGCACACTACTTTCGAAGTTCGGACGGACTGCAGCTGTACTACAGGGACTTTGCCAGTGACAAAGACGGCACTCCTGTTCTTTGTTTGCCGGGCCTGACTCGCAACAGCAGGGACTTCGAGGACCTCGCCAATTACCTGAGTGATCGGCGCCGTGTCCTTACACCGGATCTTCGCGGCCGTGGTCTTTCTGAATACGATCCGGAGTGGCGCAACTATCATCCGTCGACCGATGTTCAGGATGCCTGGACACTACTCGATACGTTGGCAATCGATAAAGTCATTGTTGTTGGCACCTCGCTCGGCGGGATTTGCGCCATGGCAATGTCGGCACAGCAGAAAGAAAGAGTCGCGGGCGTCATATTGAACGACATCGGCCCGGAGGTTAATCCAGCGGGGGCAATACGAGTCAGGGAATATGCGGGTCGTGCAAAGCCCGTGCATAACTGGGACGAGGCGATCGAGCAATTCAGGGGTACCTATGCACACTTTTTTCCGGGACTGTCAGATGTGGACTGGCAGAAACTCGTGCAGCGTGGTTACCGCGAAAACGAACAGGGTGTCCCGGAGCTCGATGTTGACCTCAACGTAGGCAAGGCTGCACGCAAGCTCAAGCCGAAGACAGGAGATCTCTGGAAGATGTTCGATACGTTGTGCGACAAACCAGTTGTACTGCTCTGGGGCGTTTTGTCAGATCTTTTAACCGCGGACATCGTCGAAAAAATGCAGCTTCGCAAACCCGACCTCGATGTTGTTCCGATCTCAAACCGGGGGCATGTTCCGTTATTGGACGAGCCCGAGTGCAGGGCAGCCATCGACAGCCTCGTTGACAAGGTTGTGTGAGCCGATTTATTTGGATTGGCGACTCATCGCCTCCAGCATCTTCCTCAGAAGTGCGTTGTTTTCCGACTGCAGGTCACGGTTCTCACGGGCAATGGCCAGCAATTCATCCTGCAGTCCTTCCGCCCGATCGATGTTCTCTTTGGCCTTCTTATTAATAGCGGCGGAATCGTCTATCAATGAGCGTGCTTTCTTCGCTTGCCTGGCAACGGCGATAAACACGAACACAATCAGAGCTATCAGGAATATCCAGATCCCGTAATTCAGCATGAACGACAGGCCGCCGTAGGAGGCGCCGCTGCTGTACATATTCTTGATCGACTCCTGCATTGTTGCCGTGTCGACCCAGCGCTGCTCGACTTCCAGGTAGTGCAGGGTCTGGCGATCGGTGAGCCAGTAGTAGTAGACCTGCGAAGACAGGCGCTCCACCGGCAAGTCGGCCAAGCGGAAGTCGACCATTCCTGTGTGGGAGTAGCCGGTTTCAAGGCCCGCCGATTCGGCCGGTCGAACCAGTGCGCCGACTATCGTGAGTTCACCTGCGTAGGGGAGATCCGTGTCCTCGAACTGGTACACCTCATCGCCAACGGCTTCGAAGCGTGCGGTACCCGGGAGGGACGCAACATGGGCCTCCCAGGCTTCGATCAGAGAGCTGCGATCGGGCTGTGCGAGCGCATCGTGGGTAACGATGGCGCCCAGGAACAGAAGGAGAATTGTCGGCATGGCTCGCATGATGAATCTCTCGCGCATTTGATTATGAAACTACCTTAACGCCGCGCCAGAACGCTACGCGACCCTCGATCTGTTTCGCTGCATCCTTGGGTTTCGCGTAATACCAGGCGGCGTCCAGATTCTCGACGCCGTTCACATCAAGCGTGTAATAATTCGCCGTGCCTTTCCATGGGCAGCCCGTGGTCTTGTCGCTGGGTTTCAATAAGGATTTGTTTACGGAGCTTAACGGAAAGTAGTGATTTCCTTCGACAATCACTGTGTCGTCCGATTCGGCGATTACTTCATCATTCCAGATTGCCTTCATTGCCGTTGCGCTCCATTCAGATTCTGATTATTAGAATTGTCTGCGAGGAGTTTGGCAATCAGGTACCAAACCTTGCCGTTGGCGCCCAGCCCGAAATGCGAGCTGTTAACTTCGATGTTTCGGGCCTGTTTGTTGTAGGTGTCAATACTCGCCTGCCACGCAACCACCCCATCGGACTTGCTGTATATTGAGGCAACGGGCTGCTTGATACCAATTGAGTTGCGCGCATGCACTTCCTTCTCGAACTCATCGAGATCCAGGTTCGCCATTTCCGCGAACCGACGGCCGACCGTGGTGTACTTCGGGCCGCCAACAATAGGCGTACCCAGCGTTATGACTCCTCCGACGTAGGGCTCGAACAGCCTGGCCGCTTCTCTTGCCGAAACGCCACCCAGGCTCCAGCCGATTAAGGTCACAGGCGCGTTGCCCAATGCACCGTGGATTTCTCGTGTGCGTTTGCCGACGCGCTGAATGTCATTTTCGAGATCGCCGCGATTGCGTCCCTGCGCCCAGTCGTAAACGTCATACCCGAGGTACTCAAGGTAATAACCCAGCGGACGCATCGATCGTTCGTCCGTCCCGTAGCCCGGGATCAGCATCACGGGCCTGCCGTCACCTTTAGGTGCGGAGGCTAGCTGCGGTGCCCGATACAGCAGTGTTGCCCAGTCCAGCGGCGCGCGCAGCTCCATGAGTATGGCGAGCCGGCTCGGCGCTTCGTAGTTAGCGCTGTATTCTTGCATTGCAGGTTCCTGATGGTTCATTCATGAACTAGATCGAAGTCTACCGAATCGATAGACAGTTCACAGATGAATCAGCAGGATCGTTATGGCTATTGAAGTTTTTGTCATATCGTACAAAGACTGGCCAACAGGCGGATGTATAACGCAATCATCAACTAAACATCAGCGGTTCATCAGGTCATTTGACCGCGCCCCCGTTAAGGTGACAGTCATGCCAGTACCGTCTGCAAGAAACGGGAGGATGGAATCATGAAGCCAAACACACGATCCGCCAGCGGCGCAATTCTGATGTTAGTGATCATACCCGTCATTGTCGGGCTGCTCGCCTGCATGCCGGTACCGATCGGGGATCCCGAGCGCAGCCGCATCGACCCGAATATCACTGGCATCTGGGTCGTAATCGACGAGGGCGACGACGCATTCTTTGTGTTTGAGCCCTACGACAAGCGCACCTGGTTGGCGACGTTTGTGCCAATCGAGGAGGGCAATGAGGCCGATTTGGGCGACTTCGAGCTGGAAAGTTATTCTGACCTTGCAGAGTTTGTCGGCAAAGAACCGGTCGTCGGTAGCAACGGGGTCACGGCCGGCAAAATCTCGAATTTCAAGGCATGGCGGACGAAGCTCGGTGGTGAGTGGTTCATGACCCTGGAGCCCAAGATGGTGATCGATAACGAGAGTTTCTCACCAGAGGTCTGGTGGGTTTTTCGGATCGATCGGCCGGACGAAAACACGGTGGATCTGATCATGCTTGGCGACGATTTGTTTCGCGACGTTGACAAAACCCGACGTGCGTACGAACGCATTATCAAGAAGAACGCAAAGAACGAGGACCTGTATTCTGACGAGGTGATGCGGATGGTTAGGGTCAAATCCGAGCACCTCGATTTCTTCGAATCTCTGGTGAGTGAAGCCATTGACACCAATTGACAGGTAGCCGCATGTACTCGCACTTCGACTCCAACACCTGGGTGACGCCTTTCGGCCTGATCTTCCTGTTTGCCGTCCTGGTTGCCTGGTGGCTTGCACGGCGCAACGCAAGCTCGATAAATGTTGACTGTTCACACGTCGATTTGCTGATGCCCGTCACAATTATCGTCGGCATCGCCGGAGGCACCGTATTGTCGCTGCTCATGCCGATGGACCAGATGATCGCTGGCGAGATGATGCAGACGGAGGTGCGCATACGCTTGTTCGGCATGCTGGCGGCCAGTTCGGTCGCGGTCTTTATCTACAGCCGCATCGAGAAGCTGTCGTTCCGTCGCCTGCTCGATGTCTTCGCGCTGCCGACGATCGCCGGCCTGATGATTCATCGCATCGGCTGCTTTCTCGCCGGTTGTTGCTGGGGCGACATCGTTTCCAATGAGCATTCCACGAGTTTCGCCTCACAGGTGCAGACACTGCCGTTTCTCAGCGGCTTGAGCAGCGGTGTGAGCTATCCACCTGGCAGCCTGCCCTTCGAACAGCACCTCGCACTGGGTCTGATCGAGCCGAACTCGTTGGCTTCGCTACCGGTGTACCCCGTGCAGCTCTATGAGGGTGCGTTGCTGCTCGTTCTGCTGCTTGCGCTGTGGCGTCTTCCCTGGCAACGGTTTCCGAAAGGACTGCTGGTTGTCGTCGTTGTCTGCGCTTATGCCGTCATTCGGTTCTTCATTGAGTATTTGCGGGCCGATGGACCTATCGTGCTGGGCAACATGACCGTGACCCAGCTGCAATGCCTGCTTCTTTTGCTGAGCGGCATACTATTGCCGGGAATGTTTGGTATTACGAGGGGCGAACAAGCGGCGAACGGCTGACTATTGAAAACGATTTCGTCGTATCATTGCGGCATGCAAACTGTCATCGACATTCGTGGCCTCACCAAAACCTACGCCGGTGGGTTTCAGGCGCTCAAAAACGTTAGCCTATCGATCAACAAAAGCGAAATATTCGCGCTGCTCGGCCCGAACGGTGCCGGTAAAACGACTTTGATCAACATCGTATGCGGCATTACCAGTCTGACCCACGGCGAAGTACTGGTTGATGGCGACGATATTGTCAGGGACTTTCGCCTGACACGCGCCAAGATTGGTCTCGTGCCGCAAGAGATGCCGACCGAGAGCTTCGAGACGGTATGGAATACCTGCCGATTCAGCCGCGGCCTGTTTGGTAAGGCGGCCAATCCCGACCACCTCGAGAAAGTGCTGAAGTCGCTGTCCCTGTGGGACAGGAAGGACACGAAAAGCATGGAGTTGTCCGGTGGCATGAAGCGCCGCGTTCTTATTGCGAAAGCGCTGGCCCATGAGCCTGATATCCTGTTTCTTGACGAGCCGACCGCAGGCGTCGATGTCGAGCTTCGTCAGGACATGTGGAACGTCGTCAAGGTGCTGCGCGAGGAGGGCGTGACTGTCATTCTTACCACGCACTATATTGAAGAAGCAGAGCAGCTTGCTGACCGCGTTGGCGTCATCAATCACGGCGAGATTATCCTCGTTGAGGATAAAGACAGGCTGATGCGTGAGATGGGAAAAAAGCAGCTCACGCTGCACCTGTACGAACAGCTCGACAGGATTCCGACGGCGCTCGCCAGATACAACCTCGAGTTGAGTGACGACCGGCAGGCGGTCACCTACAACTATGACACCAAGGGCGAGCATACGGGCATAACTGATCTGATTAGCGAGCTGCGCGATGCCGAGATTCGATTCAATGATCTGCAGACCTCGCAGAGTTCGCTCGAAGACATCTTCGTAGACCTGGTACACAAAGCTCAATGAACTTCTATGCCGTAAAAGCAATTTATCGCTACGAAATGGCGCGCATGTTCCGGACTGTAGTGCAGAGCATCGTTGCACCGGTACTGTCGACGTCCCTGTATTTCGTTATTTTCGGTTCTGCGATCGGTTCGCGAATAACTGAAATCGACGGCGTCAGCTACGGATCGTTTATCGTGCCGGGTCTGATCATGCTGTCGGTTATGACCGAAAGCATTTCCAATTCATCGTTCGCCATCTACTTCCCGAAATTTACGGGTACCATCTTCGAAGTGTTGTCGGCGCCCGTGTCATACGCCGAAGTCGTACTGGGCTACGTCGGCGCGGCTGCGACCAAGTCGGTCATCATCGGAACGATCATTCTGGCGACGGCGAGCCTATTCGTTGACCTGGAAATCGCGCACCCGTTCATCATGGTCGCGTTTCTGTTGCTCACCTGCGTGTCGTTCTGCCTGTTCGGCTTTCTTCTCGGAATCTGGGCTGACGGCTGGGAGAAGCTGACAATCGTGCCGATACTGGTCATCATGCCATTGACGTTTCTGGGCGGCACGTTCTATTCGATCAGCATGCTGCCGCCAGCGTGGCAAACCATCAGCCTGTTTAACCCCGTGGTTTACCTGATCAGTGGATTCCGCTGGAGCTTCTATGAAAACGCCGATGTCAGCGTTGCCCTGAGCCTGGGAATGGCAATTACATTCCTGGCTGCCTGCCTGTTAATCGTGCGCTGGGTTTTCAAGACAGGCTACAAACTCAGGACCTGAGTCCGGTTTTAGGTTCGCGGACGCCGTCAGTCTGACAGCGTGTATTCGTCAATCACCTTTCCGATGGCCTCGGCACATACAGCGCAAAAAGTTTCATAGCGCGTGAACATCAGGCAGTTCTGTTCAGATCGGTAGTAGCCCTCGGCCTGATAGTTGCCACCTTCAAAGGCTCCGATCACACCTTTCTTTCCAGACTGCTCGAATAATGCATCGACGTATTCCTTGGTGTATCGGAACAATGAATTCATTTCGGCTTCGCTGACATTGGCAGCGCGCATTTCGGCACGCCGTTTCTGCACCGCGAGCGAGTGCTCCTCATACTTTGCTTTCGGCCAGGACGTTGGCAACGGCGTGCCTGGCATTACAAGGTGTCTCCACTTCAGGTTGTCTGGATCGAGCAACGCCGTGACGTTAGGTTCGTAGGGTTCTGTAATCTCTGTTGGGGCCTCGTAGGCGACCGAACTGGTGTAATACTCGTCCGCCAGACCGGCGAAGTGGTGCCCAAATTCATGTACAAAAAGATACGGTGCCCACTCGTTGTTTGCAGCAGCCGTGCTGAACAGGCCGTATATCCCGCCGCCACCGTAGACCTCGGTATTCGTAAGGATTTCGACGAAATCGTAGGGTGCGGACGACGCAATACGGCGCATCGACTTGTTATCAAACGTCAGGATATAGCGCTCCGACCGGAACGCATCATAGCTTGCGCCGACCGGTGAATCACGAAACGTGCCTGTAGATGGCCTCGATACGCCGGATTGGGCCGCGGCTGGTGCAAGTGCCCAGATGTTGAAGTCGTCCTTGCGTTCTTTGAACGGCGAGGTCGCAAAGAAAATCTCCGCAAGTTCTTTTGCCTTGGCAATAAAAGCATCGTGTTCGTCAGCGGTGTAACCATCCCCCATGAGCAACAGGTCTACCGTAGTTGCGGGATCACCGCCTTCGTGAATGGCGACAACCTCGTCCGCGTACTTCGCCGATTCCTGATGCACGAGGACATCGTTCGGATCGAGTTCGATACGCCATATTTCCTCGAACTGGTTTCGCGGGCCGCGCTTTTTCAGTACGAGTTCGAAGACATCGTCCTGTGCCGGAAATCGTACCGATTCGTGAAAAGAACGATTAATTTGGCGCGCTTCAGACGTGGTTTCCCATTCGCCGTAAATGCTGCTGAAGCTTCTCGACCAGGCCGTCTTACCGTTCCCAACAATTTCAAAAAGGTATTTTCCGCGCAGCGTCTGGTCTATCGGCTGTGCCAAGTTGCCGGGCCACGGCAGCGCTTCGATGACCACCTGGTCCAGGCTGAACAATTCCGTCGCCTGATTGCCGCTATGGAAGAAATCAACGCGCATCGTTGCGGGTAATTCCGCGGCACCGACAGGCGAGGACAAGGCCGCAAGAATCAGGACAACAAAACCATGTCTTTTCATTAAATTCCCCAATCAAGTATTTCAGGCAACGACACCAAATAGCCGACCGACGCCTGCGGTCAGTGCCATCGCGCAGGCACCCCAGAAAAGCACCCTGACACTGCCGAGAGCAATAGACGCACCGCCGGCACGTGCGGCGAGGCCGCCCAGAAACGCGAGGAAGACAAGAGACGATAAGGCGACAGCTGGTATCAGCCGCGGCCCGGGTACGGCCCATGCCACTATCAATGGCAGTGCGGCGCCCACGATAAAAGTTCCTGCGGAACTAAGCGCCGCCTGAACAGGCTGGGCGGTAACAACATGCGAAATGCCTATTTCATCCCTGGCATGCGCCGCCAGCGCGTCGTGGGCCATCAGTTGATCGGCAACCTGCATCGCCAGGTCCGGTTCAAGACCGCGACCTGCGTAAATTTCGGCAAGTTCCTCTTTCTCAGTCTCATAGTTTTCCTTGAGCGATATCCGTTCGAGTTCGAGGTCGGCGTTCTCCGTATCGGACTGAGAGCTGACGGATACGTACTCACCGGCCGCCATCGACATTGCGCCTGCGACTAGTCCGGCAACACCGGCGAGAAGAATATTTTCGTGAGAGGCGCTTGCCGCAGCAACGCCGATGATCAGACTTGCTGTCGAGACGATGCCGTCATTCGCGCCCAAGACCGCGGCACGCAGCCAGCCCACGCGATGCGCTCTGTGATGTTCCTCGTGACTCATGGAAGGTACTATACTCGGCAACACACAAAATTCCATCTACCCAAAAACACCAGAGACCGGGAGCATCCTATTAATGCGCAACCTTGGCGGACGACCTTTTCGGACCCTATATTTGTTTCTGCTGACATCGCTGGTACTGGCACAGACAGCAAACGCGCAATCCGACGCGTTGAGCCTGGAGGAAGTCGTTTCTTTGAAACGGGTTACAGGCGTTCACATGAACCCCAAGGGAGATCAGATTGCTTACTTGCTGTCTGTGCCCAGGAAACTATACAAGGACGACGACGGCAAACCCTACCGGGAACTGCACGTCGTCGACTTTAAAGGTGCATCACGGCCTTATGTAAGTGGCGACATCGAAGTCTCTGCTGTTGCGTGGTCAGTAGACGGACAGTCCATTTTTTTTGTTGCACAACGGGACCCGGATGCGAAGTTCAATTCACTGTTCGAGATTGCGATAGCCGGCGGCGAGGCCGTCGAGAAATTCACGCACGTAAACTCTATTGGCAGCATCCATCCCTCACCCGATGGTAAGAAGATCGCTTTTCTAGCGAGTGACGCGCCACCGAAAAAGACAGAGGAACTCGAACTGAAGGGTTTCAAGGCGGTCGTCTACGAAGAGTCCGTTCCTGTGACCAAAGTGTGGATGCTCGATCTCGAGACGAAAGAGGCGACTGCGGAGGATTTGCCGGGTTCGGCATCCGACCTCAAGTGGTCCTCGGATGGCAGTCGCTATGCGGTCAGCCTGGCACCGACGCCGCTGATCGATGACTCTTACACGTCGCGTGATGTCTACGTTATCAACACAGCCGACGGCAAAGTTCTGAATAAAACAGGTTCAGTCGGCAAGCTCGGGCGATTCGAGTTTTCCCCGGACGGTGAGCAAATCGCGTACATCGGCAGTGTCGATATCAACGACCCAAGTGCGGGCAGGCTGTACATTGCATTGTCATCCGGCGGTGAGCGTCGTGACCTGGTTCCCGAGTACTCGGGGCACATTAGCGATTTTGCCTGGCGGGACGACACGAACCTGCAATGGCTGGGCCAGCGAGGCGTCTGGTCAGAATGGTCGACAGCTTCGGTCACCGCTGCGAGAGCGGAGACACCGGCACCGTCATCGGGGCCGATATTGCGGTCGGTCGATGCGCGTACCGGTCAAGCGGTTGCCGCGGCTGTCGCCGATACGCCGCAACACCCACCGGAAGTGTACTTGTTGCGCGACGGCAGCGAGCCCAAACGCCTGACAAACTCGAATCCTGTTCTTGGTCAGCGCAGGCTGGCGAAACAAGAGGCAATAACCTTTACCGCACGTGATGGCCTGGAGCTCGAAGCCATCCTGATTCATCCTCTCAATGAGAAACGCGGCGGCAATCCGCTGATTGTCTTCGTGCACGGCGGCCCGGAGGCGCATCAGTCCAATGGCTGGATGTCGAGTTACAGCCAACCGG
>CAMYLB010000059.1 GCA_947259145.1 uncultured Woeseiaceae bacterium | reverse complement strand
ATAAGGTTTGCACTACCTCCTCGTATATACAATACGAAATCGGCGGCAGATCGCAAATAAAAAGCAGGCAATTTTCAAAACAGAGTTTTTCAACAGAATAGGCCGAAAGCAGAAGTTCGGGTGATAAACTAGCGAACGACTGTTGCTGACTGTGATTTCAACCGGTCGTTACATCCCGAACGACATCGCAAAGTTATTGCACCGGGCCGCGTTCCCCGGTCTTGACGGGCGATCTCTGATAGTCGAAAAGCTGAATGTCTTCGTTGCCGCCTTTCATTGAACGGGCGGTTTTAAGCATTTCAAGCGAGGCCGGGTTGTTCTTCAAATAGGCGGAAAAGAACAACAACTCCCAGTTGTCACGATCCTCCCAGGAACCTTGCTCAAAGATGTGCGGTTGATCGACGAGTTCTACCACATAGGTTGGGCCGGACAGGTGTCTCATCGCTGGCAGAATAAACGAGGCCAACGTGTCCTCGTCCTTCGTGCCGAAAAAACAGATCATCGGAGCATTTACCCGATTCAGGTCGCTGTTGTCAGGGCCGAATGCAAAAAAGTCGTTGCCGTCGTAGTTGCCACCAACCCAGGGCGCTGCGATAACTCCTGCTTTGATCCGCTTGTCGCTAACCGTCGCCATGTTTCCCTGAAACGGCCCGCCCGCTATAGCAAGTGCAGTGTAGCCGCCGAAACTGTGACCGGTGATTCCGATATTGTCGGTGTCAATATGCGCACCAAATGTCTCGCTCGCCAGAAGTGAGTCGAGGACAGCTTTCGTAAGAAAGGGCCTGAGAAACGAAACATGAGGATTCAGCTGGTCCGCATACGCTGTGCGATCGTCCCCGTAGTTGATAACGGCGACGATATACCCGTGACTGGCGAGATTATGTGCGTGTCTTACATCGTATATGCCATGCGCCTCGGAACCGTGGGCGAGAATGATCAGGGGATAGCGTTCGTCGGGATCGGCAAATCGCGGCGCCTCTCCGGGACCAAGCATGTCCTCGAAAATCCCGTATCTCGCGTCGTGATAAGGAAACGCATAACTGTTTTGCTGCCGTTTTGCACTGGATGGGTACGTCAGGAACGTCACGATCGGCAAGGTCAGGCCGCTTGCCGGACCATACAGCGCGTGTTCGTCCGGGACCTTCACATCGGTGATCCACGCGGATTCAGGGTATTTCAGAATGTCGGCTAGATAACGGGAATGATCTGGGTCTACGGCACGACCTAACAAGTACTCGTGCATTGCATCGTCGCCGATGTCGGCATACTCAGGAGCCACTTCCATATTCGTCGATCCGACTGAATGCGGGCCTCTTCCAGGGGGCTCTATTTCCGTCGAAATACCGCGCTCTGCGTTACATCCAACCGCGCTACAGCACAGCAGTAGCAAGCAGCCAGACCAAAATCTATTCATCTCGCACTCGGATGTTTGAATAGTGCGACTAGTGAAAGTGGCTTTTTTCGTTGACTAACGACCAAGGCCACCAACCCGGAACAGGAGATGCCCGGCGACGTCGGCACTATTGTAGGGGTCGGTGTTTGTCGGGTGTTCGAGTGCGAGTTCGATTGGCTCAACGCCTTCGAGTGCGAGTTCGATTGGCTCAACGCCGCCGATCCACACGTTGCGACCACTCAAATCGGTGAAGACTCGTGGTGGGGGCCTTAGGATACGTACTGTATCCCCAGGCTCGTCCATTAGATTGTTGCTCATACGCTCTGTATCCATTGCTCCAACTTGGTCGGAAGCGTACCGAGTTTTAACATAACAAAGTGTGAACCCGCTCAAGAAATGAGGCAGAAATCAGGGAGAACAAGGTACTGGTTTCACTTGAAACCCGGCAACGGCAGCGTATAATCACTTGCTTGTTGACAGCAAGTAATTGACGACGATTGCAGCAGACCAACCAATCACTGACGCAGGCCGAGCGCACGGCCCTTTCTGACAAAGCCATGCTGGAAGCGGCCATGGCGTTGGTTCTGGAGCACGGTACGGACAAGACCACGCTCGCGATGATTGGCGAAAAAGCGGGCTACAGCCGCGGTTTGGCGACCTACCGCTTCGGCTCCAAAGGCGGTCTTTACGACGCCTTGTGCAAAGCGATATCTCGCCATTGGCTCGAATACCTGAAGCAGGGTGTTGGCGACAAGGTCGGTATTGACGCGATGTGCGCTGCGCTCGATACGATATTCAAGTTTGAGCAGGAGTTGCCGGACGAAGCCCGCGCACTGCAGATTTTGTACAGCGGCGCCGCTAGTCCCAGCGCGGAGTATCAACAAACAGCGGTTGGCATTCGACGGCGTCAAAAATCCGACGTAGCCGACTGGGTACGCCGCGGACAGGAAGCCGGTCAGATTCGCGACGACGTTAACGCGGACGAAGTTTCGGCGCAGTACGTCGCCTACATATCCGGTATGACCTACCTCTGGATGATGAGTCCGGACTCTTTCGAGTTCTCTGTGGCGAACGAGGTAATGAAAAGACAGTTGAGGGACTCACTTAGCGCCGTTTAGCGAGCGGCAGTATTCAAGCACAGGAAATCAAAATGACAGACGCCTATATTTTCGATCACGTTCGCAGTCCGCGCGGCAAAGGCCGCTCGAACGGGTCCCTGCACCCGGTAACGCCTATCGATCTGGTCACCCAGGTATTGACCGCGGTGCGCGATCGTAACGAGCTCGACACCAGCAAACTCGACGACGTTGTATTCGGATGCACGGCCCCGGTCGGCGAACAGGGATCAGTCATTCCTCGCCTGGCGCTGCTCAACGCGGATTACGATCAAAGCGTTCCGGGAAAACAGCTGAACCGGTTTTGTGCATCCGGTCTCGAGGCTGTGAACACGGCGGCGGCACAGGTGATGTCTGGCCAATCCGATCTTGCCATCGGTGGCGGCATCGAATGCATGTCGCGTGTGCCGATGGGATCGGACTCCGGCGCGATGCATGCCGACCCGGGATTTGCCTACAAGTCGTACTTCGTACCGCAGGGCATTGGTGCGGACCTGATCGCGAGCCTCGAAGGCTTCACGCGTGAAGATGTCGATGCTTACGCCGTGGAAAGCCAGGCACGGGCTGCGCACGCATGGGAGAAGGGTTATTTTTCGAATTCCGTTGTGCCGATTACCGATCAGCTCGGCACCGTCCTGTTGGATCGCGACGAACACATGCGGCCGGGTACGACGGCAGACGATCTGGCAGGCCTAAAAGCCGCGTTTGAGATCCCGGGTCACCAGGCAGGATTCGACGCAGTCGCCCTGCAGAAGTATCCACAGGTAGAGGCGATCAACCATGTCCACACGGGCGGTAACTCGAGCGGCATCGTTGACGGAGCAGCCGCGGTCCTGGTTGGCACGAAGGAAATGGGCAAAGCGCTGGGGCTGAAGCCGCGCGCGCGTATCAAGGGTTTTTCCTCGATCGGCACTGATCCGACCATAATGCTGACCGGCCCAGCGCCATCGGCCGAAAAAGTATTGAAGCGCTGCGGAATGGCCGTCAAGGATATTGACCTGTTCGAGTTGAACGAGGCGTTTGCATCGGTGGTGATGTTGTTCATGCGGCAGCTCGGCATCGAGCATGACAGCATCAACGTCAACGGTGGCGCCATTGCAATGGGCCACCCACTCGGCGCAACGGGTGCAATGATATTGGGCACGGTACTCGACGAGCTGGAACGCCGCGACCAGGGAACAGCATTGATCAACCTGTGCGTTGGCGGCGGCATGGGTACAGCGACCATAATCGAACGCGTTTGAGCCAGATAAAATTGACGGAAACAGATAAATGAAAACACTTGATATCAAAACAGACAGCAATGGCATCGCACTGATTACGATCGATCTCAAGGACCGATCCATGAACGTCGTATCACCGGAGTTCATCGCCGAGCTCGACAAGGCAATCGACCAGGTTGCAGGCGACGAGAACATCAAGGGCGCCGTCGTTACATCCGGCAAGAGCTCCTTCATTGCCGGCGCGGACCTGCTGCAGATTGTGGATGAAATCGATCCGGGAGCAGATCCGAAAGTGGCCTTCGCCAAATGGAGCGGCCTGCAGCAGCTTTATCGCAAGCTAGAAACCTGTGGGAAGCCCGTCGTTGCCGCGATCAATGGCACCGCGCTCGGCGGTGGCCTCGAACTGTGCCTCGCGTGTCATTACCGCGTTGCCGCCGATAATCCGAAGGCAAAACTGGGCCAGCCGGAGGTGCAGGTCGGGCTGCTGCCCGGCGCCGGAGGCACGCAACGCCTGCCGCGCTTGATTGGACTCGAGGCGGCGCTGCCTTTGTTGCTGCAAGGCACGCACTTGTCACCCGCGAAAGCGACCGAGCTGGGTGTCGTCGATCTACTGGTGGAACCGGGTCAGGAGGTCGATGCCGCGAAGCAGTGGATTCTCGACGGGGGCGAAGCCGTTCAACCCTGGGACAAGAAAGGATTCAAGGTACCCGGCGGCGCCGGCCTCATGAATCCCAAGGCCATTCAAACGCAGATGTTCGGCGTCGCGTTGCTGCAAAAAGCGACCAATCATAATTATCCAGCGCCGATCGCAATCATGTCAGCGGTTTACGAAGGGTCGGTTCTGCCGATCGATCAGGCATTGCAGATAGAATCGAAGTACTTCGCAGAACTCCTCACTAGCGCCGAAGCTCGTAACATGATTCGCACCCTGTTCGTCAACAAAGGGGCGGCGGATAAACTCGTGCGTCGTCCGCAGGGTATCGACAAGAGCAAGGTCACGAAACTTGGCGTACTCGGTGCCGGCATGATGGGCGCCGGGGTCGCATTTGTCTCGGCGCGTGCCGGCATGCAGGTGGTATTGCTCGATCGCAGCAAAGACGACGCCGAGAAAGGCAAAGACTACTCGCGCAAATTGCTGCAAAAACGGATCGACCGTCGCCGCATGGATGCCGACGCTGCTGCGGCTATCCTCGAGCAGATACATACGACCGACGATTATGCGGATCTCGATGGCTGCGAATATGTGATCGAAGCGGTCTTCGAAGATCGCAGTATAAAAGCGGATGTGACGGCGAAAACCGAGGCCGTGATTGGTAGCGACGCAATTTTCGGTTCAAATACGTCGACATTGCCGATTACGGGTCTTGCCGAGGCGTCCAAGCGTCCTGAGAGCTTTATCGGCATCCATTTCTTCTCGCCCGTTGATAAAATGCCGCTCGTGGAAGTCATCGTGGGCGAAAAGACCAGTGACAAGGCGATCGCGCGCACGCTGGACTACATCCAGCAGATTCGCAAGACGCCGATTGTTGTCAATGACAGCCGCGGTTTCTACACGAGCCGCGTGTTCAGCACCTTTACGCGGGAAGGCATTGCGATGCTCGCCGAAGGCGTTAAACCGGCACTGATCGAGAATGTTGCGAAGCATGCCGGCATGCCGGTCGGTCCGCTGGCTGTCACGGATGAGGTGTCGCTGGAGCTGGCCTACAAGATCGGAAAACAAACCAAGGCCGACCTGGGTGACGACTATGTCGCGACGCCCGCCGATGACGTGATGGAAAAAATGGTGGTCGATCTCGAGCGGCGCGGCAAGCGGTTTGGCGCCGGCTTCTACGAATATTCCGACGATGGCAGCAAGCGACTGTGGCCTGGGCTGACCAAGCATTTCCCGCTATCCAGTGAACAACCTTCACCGGAAGAGGTCAAAACCCGCCTGTTGTATGTGCAAGCCATAGATGCAGCGCGTTGTCTTGAGGAAGGCGTGCTGACGCATCCGGCTGATGCCGACGTAGGATCTGTTTTTGGCTGGGGTTTCCCGCCCTATATGGGCGGCACCTTGTCATTCATTGAGACGATTGGCTTAAAAGCGTTTGTTGCCGACGCCGACCGGCTTGCAAAAACCTACGGCGCGCGATTCGAAGTTCCCGACGGATTGCGCGCAATGGCTGAAAGCGGCGAAACCTACTACGGGCTTGCCGAAAAGGGCGAAGCCCGTTCAGCCGCCTGAGGAGACTTATGGGACCTTCGAATGATTATTTCGTGGCTGCGCCGGTGGTGGATCGTCCGGAGAGAAAGGCGCGATGGCGACAACATACCCATAGGTCTGTCGAGGCATCGCAACGTCGCTATTCGGACGATCCACCCCGGCCCGGAAGAAGAACAATCTGTGTCAACGGGTTGTGGCCCAGTTGTGCCGATACTTTGTTGCGCCTCTCGGCAAGGGCTAAGGCCATTACCATCGAGCCGCGTCGCGTCTCGGCACAACTGGGCGCGCAGCGCAGTCATGAAATAGTCAATCGGAGGTCCCCTAATGACTGACATTGTCAGCTACAAACAACAGGGCGCCGTTGCCGTGATTACATTGAATCGCCCCGATGCGATGAACGCATTCACGGCGGAATTGTCCCTGCAAACACAGCTGGCGCTTGAACGTGCGGCCGCCGATGACGATGTCCGCGTGGTCGTACTGACCGGCGAAGGGCGATGTTTCAGTGCCGGGGCAGATCTCAAGGCCGGAATCGAAGGGCGCAGCGTATTCGGCAAGTTGCACTACGAGTATCGACCCGTGTTCTCGGCAGTCGCGACGATGTCGAAGCCTGTCATAGCGGCTGTTCCGGGCTCGGCGGCCGGCATCGGCATGTCACTGGCACTGCACTGCGATTTGTTGGTCATGGCCGACAACGCGTTCCTGCTGTCACCGTTCACGACGATTTCGCTCGTACCGGATGGCGGACTCAGCTGGCTGCTCGTGCGGCAGCTCGGCTATCGCCGTGCCTTCCAGCTCAGCGTCGAATCGGAGCGCATTACTGCGAATCGATGCGTTGAACTCGGCCTTGCGAACAAGGCCGTGCCCGCAGAGGACTTGCAGAGTGTGGCGCTGGAATGGGCGCAGGCGCTTGCGAAACGCGCGCCGCGGTCGCTCGAGGCGACCAAGAAAACCATGCGTCACGCTATCGACAATGATTGGGCGAGCACCTTCAGCCTGGAAGCTGACTGGCAGCAGGCATTGGCAGGCAGTGACGACAATATCGAAGGCGTTGCGGCGTTCTTCGAAAAACGTGAGCCGAATTTCAAAGGCAAGTAAACGCCTGAAAAATTGACAGGGTAACGACAATGGACAGAAATATTTTCGAAGAAGAACACGAGATGTTTCGCGACTCCGTGCGCAGCTTCATGAAAAAAGAAATCGAGCCGCACAGCGAGCGCTGGCACGAAGAAGGCATCGTGGATCGCGAGGCGTTCCTCAAGGCCGGCGAGATGGGTTTCCTGCTGATGTGGGCTGACGAAAAATACGGCGGCATCGGCGTACGCGATTTTCGATACGAGCAAATTCTTATCGAAGAAAACGCTCATCATGGCGATGCCGGATTCTTCATGACCCTGCACAGCCGCCTGGTTGCTCCTTATTTCGACAGCTTCGCAACCGAGGAACAGAAGGCGCGCTGGCTGCCGAAATGCATTTCGGGTGAGCACATACTTGCCGTTGCGATTACCGAGCCTGGCGCCGGCAGCGACGTCGCCGGCCTGCGCACCAAAGCGGAAGACAAAGGCGATCACTACCTGCTCAACGGATCCAAGGCATTCATTTCAAACGGCATCCTCGCGGATCTTGTTATCGTCGTGGCACGTACCGACCCCAATAACAGTCATGCCTTGTCACTGTTTGTCGTCGAACGTGGCATGGCGGGTTTCGAACGTGGTAAGAACCTGAAGAAAATGGGCCTCAAGAGCCAGGATACGGCCGAGCTGTTTTTCAACAACGTCAAGGTTCCGAAGGAGAACCTGCTCGGTGAGCTACATCGCGGTTTCTACCACCTGATGCACGGGCTGGCCGAAGAACGCCTGCTAGGTGCCTGCGGCTATATTGCGAGCGCTGAGGCGGCGTACAACCTGACGCTGGAATACGTTAACGAACGAAAGGCCTTTGGCAGGGCTATTGCCGACTTTCAGAATACGCGCTTCAAGATGGCGGACATGCGTACCGAACTGGATGTCGGATATGCCTTTGTTGATCGTTGCGTTGAAGATCACAACCTGGGTCGCCTGACCGCGGATGACGCGGCGAAAGCGAAGCTCTGGACCAGTGAACTCGAAGGTCGGATTACCGACGAATGCGTTCAGTTGCATGGCGGCAATGGTTACATGGACGAATACAAAGTCTCGCGCCTGTATACCAATGCACGCGTATCCCGCATCTACGCCGGTAGCTCGGAAATCATGCGTGAGATCATCGCGCGTTCGATCGGGCTGGACCCGCGCAAACGAGAAAAAGCCGCGAAAGCCAATGCGGCCTGAGAGATAAAGAGATGCGCACTGCTTTTATTGGGCTTGGCGTTATGGGCTATCCGATGGCCGGCTTTCTCTCGAAAGCGGGCCACGACGTGGTCGTCTATAACCGTACCGCATCCAAAGCAGAAAGCTGGACCCGGCAGTTCGGCGGCAGCAGCGCGGCAACGCCGGCGGCAGCCGCAGAGGATGCCGATATCGTGTTTTGTTGCGTGGGTAACGACAACGATGTGCGCGAAGTCATCCTCGGCAAGACGGGGGTTCTCAATGGCATTTCACCGGGCGCACTAATCGTCGACCACACGACAGCGTCAGCGACTATAGCGCGTGAAATCCATGTGCGAGCCGCAGAGAAGGCCGTGGGCTTTCTGGATGCACCGGTATCAGGTGGCCAGGCGGGCGCCGAGAACGGTCAGCTTGCGGTGATGATTGGCGGCGACCCCGATGTATTCGAGCGAGCCGCGCCCGTGATCGACAGCTACGCAAAAGGGATCACGCACATCGGCCCGACCGGCTCCGGTCAACTCGCCAAGATGGTCAACCAGATCTGTATCGCCGGCATCGTTCAGGGGCTGTCCGAGGGGCTCGACTTTGCGGCACGCGCCGGCCTCGATCCCGCGGTCGTCATTGAGTCAATTTCCAAAGGGGCGGCGCAGTCCTGGCAAATGGAAAACCGCTGGCAGACGATGGTCGACGGCGAGTTTGACTTTGGTTTTGCCGTCGACTGGATGCGCAAGGACCTTCGGATCGCGCTCGATGAGTCCAGAAGCAACGGCGCCAGGCTCGAGGTCACCGAGCTCGTCGATCAATTCTATGCCGAGGTGCAGGCGATGGGCGGCAGCCGCTGGGACACATCCAGGGTGCCGGGCGCACAGGGAACCCTTAGAACCTGATCCGGCTAGTACCGGCGTAGGAAGGGAATCATGCATCCACGGTCCAACAGGCGCTTATTCGGCGCAGCACTATTATTGATACTCGCGCTACCCTCTGCGGCGGCTGAGACCGATACAGATCCGGTTGATGAGATCATTGTGACAGCGGACTTCCGGGAACGTACTGTCAATGAGCTTCCGGCCAGCGTCAGCGTACTGGACGCCGAATTCATCGAGCAAAGCGCAGTTCAGCACTTTGAAGAACTGATCAATGTGATTCCCAATCTCAACTGGTCAGGCGATGGGCATCGTGCCCGTTACTTTCAGATTCGTGGGGTCGGTGAATTGGAGCAATACCAGGGTGCACCGAATCCGTCCATCGGCTTTCTAATCGATGACATCGACTTCAGCGGTATCGGTACAGTCGCGACGCTATTTGACGTTGAGTCGATTGAGGTATTACGCGGTTCGCAGGGCAGTCGCTACGGAGCGAATGCGCTCGGTGGACTGATCTACGTGCGCAGCGCCGATCCGTCGCCGGAACGGGATGGGCGCGTGCAGCTGAGCGCCGGCGATGATGATGCCATCTCGCTGGGTCTGGCATTCGGCGGAGCGCTCGATGAAAGTGAGACGATGACTTTTCGCGTCAGCGCGCAAAAATACAAAAGCAACGGATTTCGCAGCAACAGTCATCTCGGTCGCGACGATACCAACGGCCGCGATGAATCGGCGCTGCGTATCCGGCTGCGATATCGACCGTCACCGACGCTCGAAGCGAACCTCTCAGTCCTGCATAGCGACATCGACAACGGCTACGATGCGTTCGCGCTCGACAACAGCTATACGATGTTATCCGACAAGCCGGGCAGGGATGCCCAGCGAAGTACGGGAGCTTCATTGCGGCTCGACTGGTCAGCCATGGAATCCATGACATTGACGTCCATCACCGCGATCGCTGATTCCGATATCGACTTTGGTTTTGATGCGGATTGGGGCAATGACGATAGCTGGGCGCCCGTGACCTACGACTACGTCTCAATCAATGATCGCGGTCGCCGGACCCTTAGCCAGGAGTTTCGCCTGGCCTCGAATGACGCCGGGCAGATTTTCAATGCAACCACCGACTGGCTCGTCGGGCTCTACGTGCAAGATCTTAACGACGAGCTGCTGACGCTGAACCAGGGCGACTATTACGATCCTTTCTATGACTTCGCGGACAGTCTCGACGATTCGTTCGGCAGTGATTACGAGGCGATGAGTACGGCGCTGTTCGGCCAGCTGGAAAGCGCTATCGGTGCCGCGACCCGACTAGGCGTTGGGCTGCGAATCGAGCATCGATCGACCGACTATGTCGATACAACCGCGCTCCGGGCGGGGCCATCGGAAACCATGTGGGGCGGGGAACTCAGCGTAAGCCACGATCACTCCGCCGCACTGAGCAGTTTCGTGAGCCTGACCAAAGGCTATAAAGCTGGCGGCTTTAACCTGGGTGCCGTGCCTCCGGGACGCAGGGACTACGGTGAAGAGCAACTTTGGAGCGTCGAGACGGGCATCAAATCGTCGCTGGCCGATGATGCGCTGAAGTTAAATGCTTCGTTGTTCTACAGTCGCCGTGACGATCAACAGGTGCGCACCTCGTTTCAGCTCATACCGGGTGACCCGGCGTCATTCGTGTTTTTTACCGACAACGCGGCAAAAGGCCGTACCCTCGGTGCAGAGGCAGAGCTGCGATGGTTTGTATCCGAGTACTGGGAGCTGTACGCAAACCTGGGGTTGCTGCGCGCGGATTTCGACGAATTCATCGCGCCGCAGGGCGACCTCGGTGGACGGGACCAGGCCCATGCGCCGCGCTATACGCTCGCGGCCGGCGCGGTGTACCGAAACGCTCGCGGTTTCTTTGCGCGCCTGGATGTAACGGCGCGTGATGCCTTCTACTTCGACGTCAGTCACGACCAAAAATCGCAGGCTTATGAACTGCTGAACGCACGTATCGGTTACGAGCGTGATAGCTGGTCGCTGCAGTTGTGGGCACGCAACCTGCTCGACGAAAATTATGCAGTACGCGGATTTTACTTTGGCAATGAGCCGCCGGATTTTCCGAATACGTTGTACACACGCCTGGGCGACCCTCGCCAGGCAGGCGTCACTATTGAAAAGAGGTTCGACTAATGAAAGTAGCGGTTGATATCAGTCTGTACCCGCTGGACGCGGATTTCATTCCACCCATCAAGGACGTGATTGCCCGTCTGAATGGCCACGAGCGACTCGAGGTATGGACGAATGCGATGAGCACGCAGGTCGTTGGCGAGTTCGATGACGTCATGGATGCATTGCGTCAGGAAATCGGGGCTACCTTCGAGCAGCTGCCCAAAGCCGTGTTCGCGATCAAGATTCTGAACTGCTGGCGATACGGCAGAACATCTGGTGCTGGCTCTGCGCGGGCGTCAGCACGGCCATCTATGTCTGGCTTTTTATCGGCGCCAGGCTGTACATGGAGTCGGTACTTAACGGCTTTTATTTTGTCATGGCAATTTACGGCTGGTACTTTTGGACCACTGGCGAGGCAGAGGATCACGAACGACCCGTCGTCACCTGGCCGCTGCAAACGCATGCCTCGGCCATCGTTGTTATACTCGCGGCCAGCTTGGTCAACGGCTATTTGTTAAGCCGGTACACCGACGCTGCTTTTCCTTACATAGACTCACTGACAACATGGTCGGCGATATGGGCAACGTTCCTCGTCGCGCGCAAGGTGCTTGAGAATTGGTGGTACTGGCTGGGTATTGATATGGCATCGGTCTTTATCTACTGGGTACGTGATCTGCAGCTCACATCGTTGCTGTTTGTAATTTACGTCATCATGATTCCGTTCGGCCTTGTTGCCTGGAGCCGGTCGATGCGCGAGCGAAGAGCATGACAGCGGCGATGTCACCCGATGAGATCATCCCCGACCTGACCGATTGGCAGGGCGCCACCAGGACCGAACTCGCGGGTGGCCTGACGAACCATACCTGGCTGCTGGAAAAAGACGGGCGCAAGGCTGTCCTCAAAATAGATGAGGAACCCCGCAAGGCTCCCTTCAATGACCGGCTTGCGGAAGCAGAAGTGCAAACGGCAGCAGCACAGGCCGGGCTCGCCAGCCCCGTTCTATTCGCCGACCGCCGGATTTATCTCACCGAGTACGTTGAGGGTGCCGCCTGGAACCCGGCTGACCTCGACAAGGAAAGCAGAATCGAACAACTCGCTTCAGCGCTTCGGCGTCTGCATTCGCTGCCGCAAACAGGCCGATCATTCGATGCACGCGGGGCTGCAAAGCTGTACGTTCAAGATATTGAAAACCCGGACAAGAAGCTCATCGCCACCTGCCTCGGTGTCATCAAGAAAGTGCGGCTGCCAAACTACCTTTGCTGCTGCCACAACGACCTCGTCGCCGAAAATATTATCGCTTCACCCGATCTCAAGTTCCTCGATTGGGAATACGCGTGCGACAACAACCCGTTGTTCGACCTGGCGACGATCGTGGAACATCACGAGTTGAGCGAGGTACATGCAAGGGCGCTTCTGGACGCCTATTTCGACGGTTCGGGAGAATCCTGGTACCCGCAACTTGTAGAGCAGCAGCAGCTTTATCTCGCGCTATTGTGGCTGTGGCTCGCGTCGAGACCCGACAGTTCAGCCAAAGTCGTCAAGCAACTGGGTGAGCGCGTGGCTACCAGCTGTTCCTGAGTTCCCGAAGTTTGAGAAACACGGCGCGCGCGTCGGGGTTGTCGCCCAGCTCGGGAAACTCCTCGGCAAGTTTTGCGACCACAGTTGGACTCTGTAGGCGGAAAAACGTGTTGATGTCGCGCTCCTGTGCTATCGAAGTTACGAGGGCATCCGCGGGGTCCTGGTTCTCGCAGGCTTTGAGCATTTCATGCGCGACGGCATTGTCGGGCTCACGGTCGAGCGTGAATGCAAGATTGTTCAGCAGGTAGTCGTGTCCCGGGTAGACCAGGGTGTCGTCGCCAAGCACATTCAGTTGTTTCTCGAAGGTCTCGAATAACTCCTTCGGATGACCGCCATTGTGGCAGTTGCCGGCGCCCGCGTTGAACAAGGTATCGCCGCTGAACAAACCCGGCTGGTCCGTATGCGACAACAGGCAGATGTGGCACATCGTATGGCCGGGTGTATCGAGACATTCCAGTTCGACGGTCTTGCCGACTTTTATGATGTCGCCAGCGCCGACACCACGATCCATATTGGGTATGCGGTCCTTCGCGTTCTTGTGGGCAATGATTTTCGCACCGGTTGCTTTGACGACCCCTTTGTTTCCGCCTGTGTGATCACCGTGTTCGTGGGTGTTCAGGACTTGTGAAATCGTCCAGCCCCTGTCATCAGCGACGGCCAGGCATTTTTTGAAGTCCAGCGGATCGATCGCGAGCGCGTCACCTGTTTCGGGACAGGCGATCAGGTAATTGAAATTGCGATAGGCATTGCCGGTCCAGATCTGTTCGACAATCATCTGCTCGTCACCTCTTTGTTCGCATCGTAGACTTTTTCGCCGCCAACCCAGGTTTGCAGCACCTGGATGTCGTCAATGTCGGAGGCGGGAATCGTAAAGTAGTCGCGATCGATAACAATAAAGTCAGCCCACTTGCCGCGCTCGAGGCTGCCAAGGCGGTCTTCCTGGTTGGCAGCATAGGCGGCAGCCAGTGTGAAAGAGTGCAGAGCTTCGGCCCGGGTCAGGGCCTGGTCCGCATACCAGCCATCTTCTGGCTCACCATCGCGTCCCTGCCGCGTAACCGCCGCATACAAGCCGTGGAACGGATTGGAAAGCTCAACCGGGAAATCGGAGCCGCTCGCAATTACGGCACCCGAATCCAGCAAGCGTCGCCAGGCATAGCCGCCCAGTATCCTGTCGGGGCCAACCCGATCCTCAGCCATGTTCTTGTCGCTGGTCGCGTGCGTTGGCTGCATCGACGCGATGACGCCGAGCTCGGCGAATCGCGGAATGTCCCCGAGAGCAATAATCTGGGCGTGTTCGATGCGATTGCGCAATGCTGACGGTTTGCCGTCTTGCCCCTTGTCAAAGGCATCCAGCGCCATGCGGTTACCCAGATCGCCGATCGCGTGAATACCGACCTGGAAACCCATGCCATTGGCTTTGGCGACCATCCGGTCGAGCTCATCCTGCGTCCAGAAAGCCAGGCCACGGTTTTCGGCATCGTCGGAATAGGGTTCGATCATCGCAGCGCCGTGACTGCCCAGGGCGCCGTCGGCGTAGAGTTTGACGGCGGCAATCTCAAGACGGTCGTTGCCATAATCATGCAGAGGCTTGCCGATTGCGTCGAGGACCTCACCAGCGCCACCCGTCATCGCGTAGATACGCATATCGAGCTCGTCATTGTCTGCCATGGAAATATAGACTTCGGCGTTCATGAGATCGATGCCAGCGTCATGGACGCCGGTCATGCCCTCGGCGACGAGTGCGTCGACCGCGCTTTTCAGGGCTTGCCGGTAGTCGCTTTTCTCAGGCTTCGGCAAATGTGTGTCGATGAGGTCCATCGCGAGGTCGACAAAAATACCGGTAGCGTGACCGTTGTCATCGCGCAATATCTTGCCGCCAACCGGGTCCGGTGTGTCGTTGTCGATGCCGGCAAGTTTCATTGCGGCGCTATTGGCCCAGCCGGCATGTCCGTCGATTCGGCGTAACCAGACCGGCCGGTCGCTGACAACCGTGTCGATTTGCGCCGCGGTCGGGAATTCCTTTACGGGCCACAGTACCTGGTTCCAGCCGCGGCCCAGTATCCAGCGCGCACGTGGATGTTCCTCGGCATAAATACGAATACGGCTCGCTGCGTCGTCCACACTGGGTACTCCGGTAATATCGAGGCTGGTTTTCAGGAGACCCAGTCCATAGACGTGCGCGTGCGCATCGATGAGGCCTGGCAGCACTGTGAAACCGCCACCGTCAATCCGGTCGTCGCCCGATCTGCCAGCAAGCAGTTCATCGCCGCCGGTCGCGACCACCTTGCCTGCAACGTCGAAAACCAGCACGGAGAACTGGCGGATACCGTCACCGCTGGTGGTGTAGCCATTTACGTTATGCAGGACTGTTTCCGCCGCCGCCGCACCGTAGAATACGAATAGAATGACAGTGTAAGATATTGTTTTATATAAATAATTATACATTATTCCTCTCAGGCTTTGCGGATTTTGGCGACACGAGCTTGCGGCTTGCCACGATGCGGGATATGCGGCGACACGATAACATGGACCTCTTTTATACACGGCATGTCAAACCCTGCCGTATGAAAACGCCCTGGAGTCTCGCAATGAAAAAGCTGATCAACAGCTTACCTGTTCTGTTTGCAGTTACTTTCCTGGTTTCGGCCTGCGGCCAGAAACAGGAGACGCCCGAAGCGTCCGCCGAAAATTCGAAAATCTTCGACATGCCGTACCTGATGCGCGATCTCGACAATGGTCTGCGCGTCATTGTTGTCCCGACAGACTATCCGGATATCGTTTCGATTCAGATTCCGGTTCAGACCGGATCACGCAATGAAGTCGAGCCTGGCAAATCCGGATTCGCGCACTTTTTCGAACACATGATGTTTCGCGGCACCGAGGCGTACCCGCCCGAAGTCTACGGCGACATACTGAAGAAAGCCGGAGCGGATCAAAACGCCTACACGACCGATGACTACACCAACTATCACATCACGTTCACGAAGAATGATCTCGAGAAGGTCATTGAACTGGAAGCGGATCGTTTTCAGAGCCTCAAATATTCCGAGGAGCAGTTCCGCACCGAAGCGCTGGCTGTTAAAGGCGAGTACCTGAAGAACTTTTCCAATCCGGTGCAGAAGCTGTTCGAGCGCGTCAGCGACCTGATGTACACGCAGCACACCTACAAACACACAACGATGGGCTTCATCGAGGACATCGAGGTCATGCCCGATCAGATGGAGTACGCCGACCTGTTTTTCGATCGCTGGTACCGCCCCGAAAAGACCGTTGTGATTCTCGTCGGCGATGTCGATGCGGAAGAGACGTTCGCCCTGGTCAAGAAATACTGGGGCGATTGGGAGCGCGGTGACTACGATGTCGAGATCCCGGTCGAGCCGCCACTCGAGGGGCCCAAGTATGAGCACCTGGCCTGGGAAGGCCCGACGCAGCCGTGGTTTGTCATGACCTATCGCGGTCCGGCCTACGTTCCAACGGAAAAGGACATGCCGGCGCTGGACCTGATCTCATCGATCTATTTTTCAGAGTCATCGGAGCTATATCAGAAGCTCGTCATCCAGGAGCAGGCAGTCGATCAGCTGTGGGGCTACTTCCCGGACCAGAAAGACCCGGGCATGCTGCTAATAGCGGCTCGGCTCACCGACATCAAGAACGCTGTCAACGTACGCGATTCGATTAATGCCACATTGGCCAAAGCGCGGACGCAGCTCGTTCCAGAGAAGAAAGTCGCGGAAACAAAATCACGGCTGCGCTACGGGTTCGCGTCGCAGTTGGATAACTCATCGGGCATCGCCGAGATGCTGGCCCGCGTGGTCCACTTTTCACGCACGCCTGAGACCGTCAACGAAGTATTCGCGACCTACGACTCGTTGACGGCGGAGGACATACGCGAGGCTGCCAACCGCTATTTCGTCGACAGTCAACGTGTGACGGTCACGCTCTCCAACGATGAAAGCGTCGCAGGAATTGACGGGATGGCGTCGGTGGACGAGCTCGTTGCTGCGACCGGAACATCAAAAGGGCCGACCGAATCTGCCGCCGCCAAGCCGGTCGGCAAGCTCCTGGTCGGCAAGGCCGAGGACCCTGTTCCGGTGTCGTTTGTTGCCAGGCAGTCCGCTACCTCGCCGCTCGTGGATGTCGCGTTTATCGTGCACACGGGAGCGGGTTTTGATCCGGATGGCAAGAAAGGCCTCGCCGCAATGACAGCAGCAATGATTTCGGATGGCGGTTCACAAGCCATGACGATTGAAGATATCAACGAAGCCATGTACCCGATTGCTGCAGGATTCAATGCGCAGGTCGACAAGGAGATGACGCGACTGACCGGCCAGGTACACAGGGACAATCTCGATACCTGGTACTCGTTGGTGCGCGGCCAGCTGCTGTTCCCGGCATGGTCTGAAAGTGATTTCGATCGCGTCAAAACCCAGTTGATCAACGGAATTCGTACCGATCTCGTGGGCAACAATGACGAGGAACTAGGCAAGGAGTTCCTGTATGCGACCATTTACGGCGCGAATCACCCCTACGGCTCATTTAACTTCGGTGATGTCAGTGACATCGAGGCGATCATTCTGGATGACCTGAAGGCGTTCTATCGCGACAACTACACGGTATCAAACGTCACGGTTGGACTCGCCGGCGGCTATCCTGACGACTTTGTCGCGGCTGTCAGTTCAGATCTGCAGAAACTCCCTGCCGGCGAACGTCTGAACCTGAAAGTTCCGGCAGCTCGCATGCCGGACGGTCGTGAAGCAGTTCTGGTGCAGAAGGAGACACCGGCCGTCGCTGTGTCTTTCGGCTTCCCAATCGAATTGCGACGTGGTGACCCCGACTGGGTTGCGCTATGGCTCGTGCGCTCCTACTTTGGCGAGCATCGAAATTCCAACAGCCATCTGTACAAGCGCATACGCGAAACCCGGGGCATGAACTACGGTGACTATGCGTACATCGAATATTTTCCGCGCGGTATGTTCCAGTTTCACCCTGACACCAACCTCGCGCGCCAGCAGCAGATTTTCCAGGTATGGCTGCGTCCGTTGCGGGACAATAACGACGCGCATTTCGCGACGCGCACGGCCATGGTCGAGCTCGACAAACTGGTCCAAAATGGCATGAGCGAGTCGGACTTCGAGACTACGCGCGCCTACCTGTCCAAATTTGTCAGCCTGTTGATGGATGGCCAATCGCGGCAGCTCGGCTATGCATTAGACAGCCAGTATTACCGGATAGGCAACTTTGCTGAATACGTGCGGGAAGGGCTGAACAAGCTGACATTGGACGACGTCAACCGTGTGATAAAGGAAAATCTGAGCACCGATAACGTTCAGTACGTCTTCGTAAGTAAAGACGCCAAGGATCTGCGTGACCGCCTGGTGTCGAACCGTGCTTCCCCGATCAGCTATGATGCCGACAAGCCTCAGGAACTGCTCGATGAGGACAAACTGATCTCGACAGTCCCGCTCGGCCTGTCCAATGACAAGGTCAGCATCGTTAGTTCTGATGACGTATTTAACTAAGTGCAGTTAGTCAGCTTCGAACACGATGGCCAACTGAGCTATGGGCTAGCGGACGGCGATCGCGTCCGCGAGGCCAGTTTGGCATTTCGCGAGCGATTTCGCGATCTTCGGGCCGTGATTGCCGCCGGAGCGGAGCAGGAATTGGCGGACGATGCCGGAGTCGCGGTTTACAGTGCCTCCGAGCTTCGCTTTGTCCCCACAATCCCGAACCCGGACAAGATCCTGTGTGTCGGCGTGAACTATCGGCCGCATATCGAGGAGATGGGCCGGCAGGTCCCCGACTACCCGGTCGTGTTCGTTCGGTTTCCAGCCAGTCTGGCCGGACACAATGAACCGATACTCCGGCCGTCCGCTTCCGAGCAATTCGATTTCGAGGGCGAGCTGGCCATTGTCATTGGCAAGCGCACGCGCCATGTCCATCGAGACAATGCACTCGACTACGTCGCGGGTTACTGCTGCTTTATGGACGGCTCGATTCGGGATTGGCAAAGGCACACGCCGCAATTCACGCCGGGCAAGAACTTTCATCACAGCGGTGCGATGGGCCCTTGCATCGTTACCACCGACGAAATTCCCGACCCGTCGGTGCTGCAGCTCACCACCTTCGTAAATGGTGAGGTGATGCAGCGTGGGCGGGTAGCCGACCTGGTTTTCGATATTCCGACGCTGATCGAATACTGCTCCACATTCTCGGAATTATTGCCGGGCGACATCATTGCGACCGGCACACCGGGCGGAGTCGGGGCAGCTCGGACGCCCCCGGTCTGGCTGCAACCCGGCGACACGGTCGAAGTCGAAGTCCCGGGTGTGGGCCGTCTGCGTAGCCCGGTTCTGGACGAATCCTCTGAAGTGACCGCTTAAGCGTTGATTTTTCAGGCAATCGTAACCTGAACAGATCGTTGTGTTTATGCCACAAAAAAAGCGGGGGCTCAGGTGTTATAGCCGGATGTCACCTAAAGGATTGACAACAAGCGAGTTTTCTGCGAATTTAAATCCCATCAAACGTAGCCTTTCCACAACACCTTGGCTGCGTGGCGATTGCAAGACACCTTCAGGTACGACTTGGCGGGGGATTCAGGGGGCCAGGAACTACGTGTTAACGTAGGTTTGAAAAAAGCGGTTTCGCGAGAAGCCGCTTTTTTTTGTCCGGATTTCGCGTGGCCGCACTAGGGCAGGGCGTCCAGCCATTCGCGAATCGCAGCCGCGATTTCCCGCGGAGAGTCCTCCTGGATAAAGTGACTGCCGGCAACCGTTACCTCGATCTGGTTTGGAAAGCCCCGGCAGAACTCGCGCTGTGCCCCTGTGAGAATCGCTCCCGGTTCGGCGTTGATGAACAGTTTCGGTACCCCAGAATGGCATAACCAGTCCGCGTACCGCGCGACGATCTCATGGACTCCAGCGGAATCTGGCGCGGCCATGTCAATGTCGGCCGTCGGGTCTCGCCCTCGTTTTCGAACGGCCGCCGGTAGACGGCCATTTCATCCTCGGTCAGGCCGCGAAGCACGGAGCCGGGCAACACGCGTTCCACGAACACGTTTTTTTCGAGCACCATCGTCTCACCGGCTTCGGAACGAAATCCCTGGAACAACGGGCGTATCGCCTCGGGCCACTCCTCCCAACTGACGGGTCTCACGATGCCTTCCATGTACGAGATACCGCGTACTTTGTCCGGGTGCTGGCAGGCCCAGTCGAAGCCCAGTGCCGAGCCCCAATCGTGGATTACAAAAGTGACGTTGTCAGTGACACCCAGTTGTTGCCAGGCCGCAAACAGGTAGTCGCGATGTTCTACGTATTGGTAGCTGTCAGGACCCGGATTATCGAGTTTGTCGGAATCGCCCATACCGATCAGATCGACGGCGATGCAGCGTCCATGGTTCGCCAATTCCGGCATGATATTGCGCCACAGGTAGGACGAGGTCGGGTTACCGTGTTGAAAAATAATCGGGTCGCCCTCGCCCATCTCGACATAGGCCATGCGCCTGCCATTGACGTCAATATACTTCTTTGGATGTTCTGTGGCTGAAATCACGGGTATCTCCGTTATCTGCTACATTCGATGCTCAATATATTCGTGTGCCGCGACATATGGAATCACTATCATGATCAGGAAAATGCTCGGGCTGACGCTCTTGTTTGCGACATTACCTGCTGTCGGACAGGCGCTGGACGAAAACGAGCGACAAATGGTCGAGTGGATCGATGCACATGCGGAGGATGCGATCGCATTGCTCGAAGAAACTGTCAATATTTCGAGCGGCACGATGAACCAGGCCGGTGTTCGCGAAGTCGGGCGTGCCATGCGCCGCGAGCTCGAGCAACTCGGCCTGGATTCCGAGTGGATCGAAATGCCTGAGGAAATGGGCCGGGCCGGGCACCTGTTCGGGCGAAAGCTTGATGGCACGGCGAAGAAGTTTCTTCTTATCGGCCACCTGGATACGGTCTTCGAAGCTGACGATGCGTTTCAGGGGTTTGCGCGAACCGGCAACACCGCGACGGGTCCTGGTGTTGACGACATGAAATCGGGCAACGTGGTCATGATCTACGCGCTGAAAGCGCTGCAGGAGATCGGCGCGCTGGACGACATTCCGGTCGTTGTCGCATACACAGGAGATGAAGAAAAGACGGGCAGGCCGCTCTCCATTAGCCGAAGAGCTCTGATTGAAGCGGGCCGATGGGCTGATATCGCGCTCGGCTTCGAATCAGCGGTTCATCGTGAAGGTTCCGACTGGGCGACGATCGCCCGGCGGAGTTCCAGCCGCTGGATTCTGGAAGTCGAAGGCAAACAGGCGCATTCTTCGGGCATATTCAGTGACGACGTGGGCGCCGGCGCGATTTTCGAAACCGCGCGAATACTAAACGCCTTTTATGACGAAGTTCGCGGCGAGCAGCACCTGACATTCAACGTCGGCACGATCCTGGGCGGGACAGATGTTGCATACGATCCGCAGCAAAACCGTGGCTCGGCCTTTGGCAAGACGAATGTCGTGCCACGCAAGACGATAGTTCATGGCGGCATGCGGACGATTTCAATAGAGCAGCTCGAGCGCACGCGCGATGCGATGCGAGCCGTCGTCGCCGAAAGCCTGCCGCATACCAGCGCGAGCATCGAGTTCGCGGAAGGCTATCCGCCAATGTTTCCAACGGAAGGCAATCGCAGCCTGAAAGTTGTGTTGTCGGCGATCAACGAGGCGCTCGGTCGAGGCCCGATGAAGGAACTGGATCCCTCGATGCGGGGTGCGGCGGATGTCTCCTTCGTGGCACCGTACACCGATGCAATTGCGGGACTGGGCGCGCTTGGCGATGGCGGTCACACTCCGAACGAAAGTCTTGACCTGGCCTCGCTGCCGCTCGCCATCAAGCGCGCCGCAATACTGATTTACAGAATCAGCGACGACAGCGAGTAACAGGAAGAATGGCGCAGGCGCATGGGCAGGAGGCGAACGAGAGCAATCAGCGGCGCGTGATGATTGCACTTGTCCTGACCGGCACGTTCATGCTGGTCGAAGTCGTAGGCGGCATTATTTCGGGATCGCTGGCGTTGCTCGCGGACGCCGGCCACATGTTGACCGACACAATGGCACTGTCACTCGCGGCCATGGCGTTTCAGGTCAGCAAGCGCCCGCCGGGCGGTCACCTGACCTACGGGTACCAGCGTTTCCAGATACTCGCCGCGTTTGTTAATGGATTGAGCCTGCTGGCGGTCGTCGGCTGGATTTTGTTTGAGGCGGTCAGCCGGTTCTTTAACCCGAGAGATGTATTGGGTGAGACGATGCTCGTGGTGGCAACAGCCGGTCTCGTCATCAATCTGGTTTCTTTTGCCGTCTTACATACGGGCGACAAGGAAAACCTGAATATTCGAGGTGCTGCCCTGCACGTGGCGGGCGACCTGTTGGGTTCGATTGCAGCGATCGTGGCGGCAATCATCATTATTAACACGGGCTGGACGCCGATCGACCCGATATTGTCGGTCGCGCGAAATTCATCACGTCCATATCTGGGGGCTAACGCCTCAGCAGCTGATGCTGACCATGCACGTGTCGCTGGACGGGCCGGTCGAGAGTCAGTCCGGCGTTATTCGCGATGTAAAAACGTTCCTGCAGGAGGAATACGGTATCGGGCACTCGACGATCGAGGTCGAGGTCGATGGCTGTGCCGATCATTAGGCTGTGCCGATCACTAGTCAGTGGGTGCGATGATACCGATGTAGGGCAGGGTGCGGTTCTTTTCCGCGTAGTCGAGGCCATAGCCGACCACCCATTCGTCGGGGATATCGAACCCCAGGTAGTCGACGTCCACATGGACTTCTGCACAATCCGCTTTACGCACCAGCGCGCAGGTTTTTACCGACGCCGGACCGTGGGACTTGAGCATGCCGATCAGGTATTCGAGCGTGTGGCCCGTATCGACGATGTCTTCGACGATCAGCACATGCTTGCCTTCAATATTGCCGCGCACGTCCATGACGAGGCGCACGGCGCCGCTCGAACGGCTGCCCTTGCCGTAGCTGGATACCGCGATGAACTCGATGACACGCGGGATTGACAGCTGGCGCGACAAATCAGCCAGGAAAATGAAAGACCCTTTCAATACGCCGACAAGGACGAGCTCGCCGCAATTGTCATAGTCTTTCGAGATCTGCTGGGCCAGTTCCGCGACGCGGGCCTGGATGTCCGCTTCGCTGATGAGAACTTTGAGGACTTCCTGACTCACATCGGCCTCACATAAAGGATTCGCAACGAGCATAGGCGATCTTCCGGATGGATGCCAGACGCGAATGCGGTATGGTTGGCGGGCAATGAAACGATCAATCGCGATAGCCGGCAATATGGGCACGGGCAAGTCAACGCTTGTCGAATTTCTGCACAAGACTTATGACGTCGCGCCATTTTACGAGCCCAACGACGAGAATCCCTATCTCGCCGATTTCTACAAGGACATGAAACGCTGGGCCTTTCAGTCGCAGCTGTATTTCCTGAGCAACAAGTTTCGATTGCATCAGGAGCTCGACCGCCAGCCCGGTGTTGTCGCCCTGGATCGTACGATTTTCGAGGATGCTGAAATATTTGCGACGGCGCTGCACCAGATGCGCAAGATTTCGAAGCGCGACTGGGAAACGTATCGGGGTTTTTACAGCGCGATCCTCGACGCGATTCGCCCTCCGGACCTCATGATTTACCTGCGATGTTCAATGCCGACACTGCGCCAGCGAATTCGGCTGCGCGGTCGTAAAATGGAAAAGGACGTGCCGCTGTCGTACCTGAAACGGCTCGATCGTCTTTATGAAGGCTGGATTGCGTCGTACGACCTGAGCGACGTGCTGATACTGGAGACGGATAAGATGGACTACATCCATGACCTGGTTCACAGGCTCGACGTCATGGAACGCATCGAGTCTGTGTTGCCCGAGGGTATCGGCCGGCCAGGCTGCTAGTCGATCCTGAATCCGGCGCGCGCAAGTTGGCGGGCACTGCGATCGTATTCTTCGCGATTCGCGTAAGTCATTACTACCTCAAATTCGCCCGTACCGCGACGAAACCAGTCGAGATTCAGTTCTGACGAGCGTTTTTCGAGGCGGGCGATAAACGCTTCGGCGCGGTAGGGTTCGCCGAACGTCAGCAGCGTTGATTGCCCGATAGCCGAGTACAGGGTATCCGGCACGGGCTTTGCGACCGAACTGCTGCCCAGGACGTAGTTCAGATGGCGGTAAATGTAGCCCGAGTACCAGACGGCGCCGGATGGAATGCCGTATCCGTCTTCCGCGATACGACCCGGGCCATAGTTGTATGCCGCGAGCGCAAGATGCACGTTGCCGTCATAGCGCTGCAGAAGTTCTTTGAGGTAGCGCGCGCCCGCGTCAATATTCGTGCAGGGATCGTACAAATCGCTCAAACGATGAATCCCCAGGTGCTTTGCAGTGCCTGGCCAGAGAATTTGCATCACACCATGGGCATTGGCACGGGATCGCGCGGTCGCTTTGAAGTCGCTTTCTCCGCGCGCGACGGCGAGCAACAGTGACTCGGGCAGGTCGTATTCGAGGGCGGCGACGCTGAAACATGTGGCATGGGGAAAAGTATAGGCGGGCTCGAGTGACGCCTGGTTTGCCGAATAATTCTGCCACGCAGCGTCAAAGTCAGGTTTCGCGGCGCCAGCCGAACCTGACAGAACCATGAGGATGATTCCACCAAGAGCAATAAGGACCTGTAGACGAATTTCCCGCATGCTAGCCACCCGGCAGATCGAGACCCGTTGCTGAGGAGATCCGTACCAGTTTTTCCTGGATGTCCGAGTCATCAGAATAGGCAAACGCGACCTCGTAAACGCCAGGCTCGAGTTTGACGACGCGATAGTCCAGCCCCGTCGTTTTTTGCAGCTGCGACACGAAGCCGTCTGCGGCCACCTTGCTCCGGAAAGGGCTCCAGAAGGCATACCACTGTTCCTCAACAGGCACGGCAACGTCTTCGAGCACGGCCGCGGTCTCCGGCCGCGGAACGGGGGGCGAGGGTGGAATCCGGGCAACGGCAGGTTCCGGTTCCGGCTGAGAAATCGCTTGCGGTTGCGGTTGCGGCGAGGGTTGCGGGTTCGGCGCGGGCTGCGGTTGCGGCGCGGGTTGCGGGTTCGGCGCGGCGTCGGCCTGCCTCACGGCTGGCGTCGGCGCTGCCGGTTCTGGCTGTGGTGCCTCGAGTTCAGGTATGCCCAATGCAACGATCAGAAATGCAACCGCAAGTGCAGAGCCCGTCAAGATTCCAATAATTCTGATCATCGCGGCCTCACTAAAGTACGTCCGTAACTTTCAGAGCGCGCCAGTCGACGTGTTTCGATGAGCGTGCCGTAATCATTGCAAAATCACTCAGCCATTCTCGAAGATCGTCGCCCTCGAGGCCCGGGCGAATCGACGTGGAGCATCGCAGTGGAAGATTGTCCATGTGGTTGGCGACGCGCCTTGCAAGCTGAGCATCCGATACGACCACGGCGTAGTAGGTGTCGAGATCCGGTTGCAGCAACCATTCGTAGGTCTCGCTCCAGTTTTGTCTTGCGGTAGTTGTCTTGGCGATGGGAAAACTCAGCAGCTCGCCGCTGCGTACAATATTCGCCTTGGTCCGATCACGGCATTCGGGCCCGGCCAGCCGCACGAGCCCATGATTCGCCTGGTGTTCCAGGAAGAAGACTATCGAGTCCGCGTTTGCGCGAGTCTGCAGTATCGAGCACGGCCGCACACCCGTCATATACGTTGTTTCGCGAATAGCTATGCCGCCGCCCTGGCAATCGCTCAATGAGGCCGGCGACGACAATTGCAGTGAATTGATCAATGAGTCTTTTCCGGCATTCGGTATTGAGATCGAAGTCGGCGTCACGGCGGCCGTCTGTTTCATGGCCGGATCCGGCTTCGGATTCGGCACATTCGCGAACTGCGCGTCAGGCAATACGATGTAAGCGCTGGCGCTCAGTGCCGTGACGTCGTCATCTTCATTTTGCGGCGTCACGGTCAGCCAGTATTGAAACAACACGCCATCGATCTGATGCGCCTTGCCGCCCAACACCGCATTCGTTCTCGTCTCGTCACTGCTCAATACGAGCGCCTGGCGGTTTGCGAGATTGTTGCTGATCAGTTCGACTGTTCCCTGCAGGCCACTTGCCGTTGGTTCCTGGAGATCCGTAGCGACCACGTATTCGTCCGATACGCGCTTTTGCATCGTGCAGGTCAACTGGTGAGCCAGATGCGCTGCGAGCAGGTCCGTCTGCGCCAGCGTGAACGGCACGTCGCGAGCGCCGAGAAAAGTCTCATCGATGCGCGACTGTCGCATTGCCTGGCGTTGAGTCGTGCTGAGCTGTCCCTTCCAGTGCTTGCCGAAACCGGTCACCCAGTTACGATCCTCGAGGTCCAGCGCACGTACGTTTACCGAATAGCTGCTGTCGAGTTTTTGCGTAAGCTCGATTCCGATGTAGTAGTGCACGTCGTCAAGCGTGCAATTCTGCGGCTGCGAATCGAGCGAATTGCCGCTACGTCCCTGCTGCCAACCAATGGCAACGCCGGGCGTCGCCACGGCTGCGGCCAGGACACGATCGCGCAGCGACAGTGCCAGCGCGTTGCTCGCAGAAGCCGGCGCGTTATCGCGCAGCACCACGAACATCACGGTCTCGTTCTTGAAGCGCGGATGCACGATCAGCTGTTGTCGCACGTAAGGTATAAGGTCGCGGTCCAGCCAGCGATCGAGGTCCTTTTCTCGCGACTGGGCAACAGCTGGAATCGCCTGCGCGACAAGCACCGTTAGCAGAATCAGGATACGTCGGATCATGAGGCCTCCAATTGGATGTCACCGCTTGCCCCGATGACCAGTACGCCGCCGCTGTGGGCCTGCATGAGATCATCGAGTTGAATTTTCAATTTGCCCGGCAAGGTGACGCCCCAGCTGACGGCGTCGGCTGTTATTCCGGTCCGGGTCAGCGCTTCAATCACCGCGGCAGGTACCGTGGCGGTTTCCATTTCGTGAAATGTGTTCGGCATGGATGCGTCCCAGAAACTGATACGGCTGTTGCTGACGGTCATGCGCTGCGCGCGGTCGCTTTCAATGGCGTACAGACCGACATGGCTTGCCGCGACAAGCCGCGTCAGTGCGGCATCGGATTCGAAGCGCAGCGTGAATCCTTTCGCCTCGCTCTCAACCGGCGGTATCGCTGGTGACGTTGCCTCCGTCACGGTAGCCGCAGCCGCCTGAACCTGAGGCGCGGCTTCGATCGGTACAGCAACAGCCTTCGCCGGTTGGAATTTCGGAACCCACTTGGGACGTGTCAGCGTGACGGCTTTTTCGACCGGTTTTGCGACCGTTTTCGGGACCGCCGGTTTTGGCGGGGCGGCCGGCGGGATTTTCGCGATTATTGGGGTCGGTTCCACGGGTGTGTCCTGTGGCTCGGGCTCGACGGGCGGCGCCGGTGTCATCGGTATGCTCTGCACGAGCGCGAATATCGCAACAAGACACAGCGACAGGATCGCCATGAATCGCATGATGTCGGTTTGCAGGTCTGCGGCGCCGCCGCCATCCATGTCGGCGGAACGATTGAGAGGGTAGGCTAACGGTGAGCGCATCATAATTGCGCCTCGACGACGGCAGACGCATCGCTGCCCTTGCGAAGGTGTGTCTCGATTCTCTTCAGGCTCTCGCGCATTTCAGAGGTATCGGCGCGCGCAGCTGTGTCGTACTGTTGTTGCAGCTGCGTGCCGAGCAATACAGTCTTGTATACGCGCATCACGTATCCGCCCACACCGCCAAAAATAGTGGTGGAGAGTGCCAACAGGATGCCGCCGTCAATCATGCGTTCGAGCATTGCGAACGCGCCTTGCTGCAGCGCCGCAGCGCGATCGCCGAGTGCAAATATCAGCGCGCTGCGCATGCCGATTGCAGTCCAGATAACACCCGTGCCAAAAAACAACGTGGTCCAGATATCGGTCAGGTGATCGAGCTGCACGATCTGGTTGATCGGGCGCGCGTTCTCCAGCGCGTCGCGCAGGCGCCCAAGAGTGACGAAGTAGGCCAGCAGCAGTACCGCGAAGACCGGAATAGAGGAGCCGAGATTCGTGTAAGCCCAGTGCAGCCATTCGCCGGGGCTGCTGATCGCCGTGTCATTAAAATGAATCACGCCGCTGCGGCCCAACAGGTACAGCGTCGCCGAACCGCCGATCAGGGTTCCGAGCGCGCCGGCGGCGAGCCCTTTGAAAAAGACGAGGCTGCGGCTCATCGTCGTTTACTTCAATCTATCGGCTTGCCGAGCAGGCGGTGCAGGTCGCCTCGAGTACGAGCTCGACTTCCTGGTACAACTGGTCGGCACGGTAATAACCGTCGTTATCGAGACTGACCTTGAGCAAACCACGTTCCTTTTCTGACAGTTCGCGCTCCATGTCGAACAGCACCTTTTGCTTATTGGGACAGGTGTGTGAGCAGTTGTTGTAGTCGCCCTTAAGTGACATGAACTTCACGTTAAAGAAGCGGTTGTAGTAATCCTCCGCCTGTCGGTTACTGAGCAGTCCCTTGTCAGCGGACCAAACCAGGAACTGGCTGAACTCCCGCTTGTTTTCCGGTTTAGGATCACCTTCCGCGATGGTCATCAGATCGTCATAATAGCGGTCAAAGTGCGCGTGGCAGCCTTCCAGCAACGATGATTGCGTGGTGCTAATAGCTGAACTGAGATTCTTCGATTGTGGTGCTGCGCAGCTTGGGGCTGTCGATGCACATGACGCTATGAAGAAAGCTGTCGCGATGAGTCCCGCGACAACAAGCAGCGGTTTTCTAATGGCGTTTGAGTTCACAGAAATTCTCCTCACTGTACTTTTTTCATTGTTCAAGCGGACTGCGGTAGGCTTGCTCGACGCTGCCTGGTGGTGGGCCGGCAACGAGCGCCTGACCTTCCTCGTCGCCGAACAGGATGGATTTGACGCCGCCAACGACTTCAATCATTTCGGGTGTGATGATGCCGAACGACTGGTTTAGCTGTTCCATCAGCGTTGCACGGGCGATCTCCTGACGCGTGCGCTGAATCAGCAGACTGGTCTCTTCCATATCGAGGTAGATGTCCGACGCCAGTACCGCAAGCGACTGGTCACCTTTGGCGCCGGACGTAGCGACCAGTTGATAATATTGATTGAATCGTTCGCTGAGACGCATGCCCGAGCGACCGCGCAGCGTGGGGGAGGACTTACTTACCGTTTTGTTCGCATCACTGCCTATCAGCGTTTCCTGCAATGTCCAGGGTGTCATTTTCCGGCCGAGCTCATTGCGCAGACTTTTCTCGAGACTCAGCCGCGTGTTATTCACCGTGTGCTCCATGTCCGGCAGCCGCTCATCCATAATGGTGAGCATCTCGAGATAGCTCGCGCCAATCTGACGTGCGAGGCGCTGACACCCGGAGTCATCTTCTGCGCCGTCACATTTGCTCTCGTGGTACAGCTCCTGCTGCTGATCGAGTCGGCCAATCACTTCTTGCAGGCCGGTTTCCATGTCGCGCGCGACATTGCCGGTTTGCCGCAGATCTTCGACAACCGTCGTGGGGAAGAGCCGGATAGTTGGCGTATTGGCTAGCGTCGCTCGTGTCGTCAGCGTGGCGACGGTGATGAGCAAGACTGTGATCAGGATTCGGGCGGTCGTATTCATGTCGCGATCCTCGCGGTGGGTGACTGACTGGAGCGGGGGTGGCTGCTATCGAGATACGCTAACCGTGAGTCAATGAATGCAGCCTGAACGCCGCCTTTATGCGACATTCGAGAACTGGATCACACGCTGAATGGCGCAAGTGCCGGATATCCGTACAATTCCCTATTGCATATCGTAATGCGAATCATTACCATTTCAGCAATACTCACCAATGGGCTGAAACTTCAGTATTTATAGGAAGTTATGGAAATTAACGGCAAAACGCTCGCGACGCTGAAACGCGGCCAGAGGGGTGTCATCCAGCTCGTCGACGCGGCTGATCCACAGGTGCAACGCCTGATGGTACTCGGCCTGGTCGAGGGTGCCGAGGTCGAGCATGCGAGTTCTGCGATTGGTGGCGACCCGATGGAGTTTCGGCTGTTTGGTTGCGCTATTTCTCTGCGACAGGAACACGCAAAGTACTTCAAAGTTTCACCTGTAGCGGCTGGTGACTAAACGCTCAGAAATCCGCATTCCCGCCAATGAAATCCCCTTTGCCAAGCGTTCAGACGCCAGCATCGCGGTGGTTGGTAATCCCAATTCGGGGAAAAGCACGCTCTTTAACCGGCTGACGGGTTTAAAGCAGCGCATCGGCAACTACCCGGGCGTCACGGTTGAGCGACACATAGGCCTGCTCAAGGTCGATAACAAAGTCATACAGCTTGTCGACCTGCCGGGCACGCACTCTCTCAGTGCACATTCACTCGAGGAGCACATTGCTGTCGACGTGATCTTCGGGCGAGTGCAGGATATGAAAACGCCCGACGGCATACTCGTGGTCCTAGATGCGACCAATCTCTACCAGGGGTTGTTCCTGGTGCAGCAGCTGATCGACCTGAAGCTGCCGATGGTAATCGCGCTGACGATGACCGATGCGGCCGAACGCAGTGGCGTGCGTATCGATATTGAACGGCTGCGGCTGGCGCTCGGCGGTGTTCCCATCTACCCGATTGTTGCGACAACCGGTGCCGGCCTGCCGCAGCTTCGTCAGGCGATAGCCGACATGCCGAGCCTTGTGCCGGTCGAGCGGATCGTCGTCTGGCCCGAGCTGACCGAGGCGGCCCACGAACTGGCGCAAGATGCAAAGGAGCCGATACGCTTTGCGGAGCTCGAACGATTGCTGATTGATGGCCCGACGGATGCGAATCGCGCATTCCTCGAAAAACTCGGCGGCGATGCGCAAGGCAAACTGGAAGCGGTAAGGGATTCGATGTTCGGCATCGAGCCTCCCATCGCCCGGGATGCCAGGATCCGTTACGCCTGGGTCCGTAAAGTACTTGCCGAAGTACAGCATTCGGCGCCACCGTTCTATTCCTGGCGTACGCGAATCGCGGGTTTCGTCAACCGGCCGGTTCCCGGAACGATCGGCCTGTTTCTCGTCATGGCGATCGTGTTCCAGGCGGTTTTTGCCTGGGCTACGCCGATCATGGATCTCATTGATGCCGGCGCCGCGACTTTGGGTGGCAATGTCACGCAAGCGCTCGGTGAGGGTGCGTTTGCGAGCCTGATCGCTGACGGAATCATCGCGGGTGTCGGCAGTGTCTTGATCTTTCTACCGCAGATTCTGATTCTGTTCCTGTTTATTATTTTGCTCGAAGACTCGGGCTACCTCGCGCGCGCTGCCTATCTCATGGACCGCGCGATGCGTTCGGTGGGGCTCTCCGGTCAGTCCATCATTCCGATGATTTCGAGTTTTGCGTGTGCCGTGCCCGGTATCATGGCGACGCGCGTGATCCCGAACCGCCGCGACCGAATCGCGACCATTATGGCGGCGCCGTTCATGACCTGTTCTGCAAGGCTTCCTGTCTATGCTTTGTTGATCGCAGCGTTTGTGCCCGCCACACGGGTCGGGTTCTTGAATCTGCAGGGACTGGTTCTTTTCGGTCTTTACCTGTTCGGAATCGTGGCCGGCATTCTGACGGCCTTGCTGATTCGAAAAACGGCCTTGCGTGGCCCGAAACCGTCGTTCGCGCTGATGTTGCCCGAGTTTCGACGACCCAATTTGCAGACCGTGTTCATTCAGCTGCTCGGCCGCGCGAAGGTGTTTCTTTATCGTGCCGGTACCGTGATCTTCACGGTCGCGGTCATCGTCTGGGCACTTGCCTACTTCCCACGATCAGAGCTGATCGCACCTGAAGTTACGCGTCAACAAACAGTCGCTGCGTACTCGCTTTCGGGCGCGGAGCTGGCGGCCGAGTACAAGCGCATTGACAACGTCGCGGCGGCAGCTCAGATGGAGCAGAGCTGGCTGGGCAGGGCGGGGCATTTCGTTGAACCGTTATTCGCACCGCTCGGCTGGGACTGGCGCGTGTCGTCCGCCGTCATCGCAGGATTCCCGGCACGCGAGGTTGTGATCGCCGTTCTCGGTACGGTTTACGCTGTCGGTGGCGATGCCGATGAAGGCACGTTGTCGGGTCGTCTGAAAGCCTCGACATGGCCCGATGGCAGGAAGGTGTTTACGTTGCCAATGGTCATTGGTCTGCTGATCTTCTACGCGTGCTGCCTGCAGTGCGCGGCGACGCTGGCGGTCATTCGGCGTGAGACGAATTCCTGGCGCTGGCCCATCTTCGCCTGGCTTTACATGACCTCAATTGGCTACCTGGGCGCATTGCTGGCATTCCAGTTGGGCAGCGGCTAGTGTCCTGTTTGATGTGTCGCATGACATCATGCGACACATCAAACAGGACACTAGAGACCGCACAAGCGTCGCGC
>CAMYLB010000058.1 GCA_947259145.1 uncultured Woeseiaceae bacterium | reverse complement strand
GGTTCGGGAGAACGGCACACCGTAGTGTTCCAGTTCGATGACTGCGTCCGGCGCTTCCTTGCACATGTATTCGATGGCGTCCTGGTCACCGAGCCAGTCGGACCCCTTGACCGTGTCGTACATGTGCCAACGCCAGTCGTCCTCACCCATGTTGCCGAGCGCGGCACTGATGCCGCCTTGCGCAGCGACCGTGTGACTGCGCGTCGGGAAAACTTTTGTTATGCAGGCTGTGGTGAAGCCGCCTTCCGCCAGCCCGAACGTTGCGCGCAGCCCGGCACCGCCGGCGCCAATCACGACGACGTCATAGCTGTGGTCAATAAATTCGTAGTCGCTCATGCGTTGAGTCCGATCTTCAAAACGGCAAATACCGCCGCTGCGACGAGTGCAACATGCGCGAAGCGGGAAAAAAGCAGCGTGACCACCTTGAGGCCAGGCGAATGGACGTAATCTTCAATCACAACCTGGATTCCCAGGTAGGAGTGATAGCCCAGGGTGATCGACAGCAACAGCAGGAGAATGCTGTTGACGGGGCGCCCGATGTCAGCAACCACCGCGGCATGGCTAAAATCGGGTGTGATCGCCAGGTACCAGGCAAACCAGATTCCGAGGAACAGCAGTGCGATCGCCGAAACACGCTGACCCCACCAGTGCGAGGTGCCGTCTTTGGCCGTACCGCTGCCCAGCACCCGGCCAAGTGGAGATCGCAAACTCATGACGCCGCCCACCAAAACGCGGCGGTCAGCACGACGGTTGCCACCAGAACCAGCCAGGACGACAGATTAGCCTGGCTCTTCTCCAGCCCGCGCCCGGTGTCCCAAACAAGGTGGCGTACGCCGTTCGACAGGTGATAGAAAAACGCGAACGACCACGCGACCAGCAAGAGCTTCCCGAAAACAGTGTCCATGACTGACGTGAAGACGGCGTAGGCATCGGGACCCGATGCTGCATCGAACAGCCAGGCGACCAGTACGATAAACCCGACCGATAGCCCGATTCCGGTAATGCGATGCAATATCGACAGGGCCATCGTAATCGGCCAGCGATAAATTGAAATGTGGGGCGACAGCGGCCTGTCGTAGTTGCTCATGCGTTGGCTTCTTTCGGTTGTGGGCAGCCTTTTGGCAGCAGCGTATTATCCTGAAAAGGCAGCTAGAAATCGATACAACGGCCCGACTTTTCCCAGTCCCCATAGCGAGTTGGATCAAGCCCGCCGCGACCGCCTATCTCTTTCGGCCCTTTATCGTCGGCCGGCGGGTTATCATTCGCTTTGGATTCTTCGCTTTTGGGCTTATTTTTTGAGTCTTGTGAGTCCATGGGCGGAGTATGCCAGAGCCGCCTCAAGCCTGCAGCAGCTGGAAATACTTTGATACATATGCACGCACTGTCGACCATCAATATCAGCGGCCAGGATGCTTCCGAATTCCTTCAAGGGCAGCTGACCAACGACCTGCGCCGCCTCGACTCCGAAGCGGAGATTCTCGCGGCCTGGTGCAATCCCAAGGGCCGTGTCATCTGGTTCGGAACGCTGTGCGCCATAGACTCAGGGTTTGGACTGTCCGCGCCGGCGGAAACCGCTGAAGAGATCGTCAAGCAATTAAGCAAGTTCCGCTTTCGTTCCAAGGTCGATTTCGACATTGTTGCAGACAGCGGGACCGTTGACCCGGCGTTCCTGGTCCAGAACGGTTACCCGTTCATAGGCAGCGCGCAGATGGAGAAATTCACGGCGCATATGCTGAATCTCGACCTTCTCGATACAATCAGCTTCGATAAAGGCTGCTATACGGGCCAGGAGGTCATCGCGCGCACGCATTACAAAGGTGCGACCAAACGGCGAACGCTGCGGTTTGAAAGCGAAGCGGCGGTATCCGCCGGCGACAAAGTGTCGGACGGCAGCCGTGATATCGGTGAAGTGCTCAACGTCGCCGGCACCGATTTACTGGCCGTCGTCCCGATCGACAAAGCCGACACGCCGCTCACCGTCAAGGGCATCAAACTCACCCACATTCCCCTGCCGTACCTGTAGGTCGACCACGGCGTCGATCGCGGCAGCGAGTGCGGGGATGTCTTGCTAACTCCAGCTACGCAACGTCGCGTCGCAAGACATCCCCGCACTCACCGCCGCGGTCCAGTCGCGCGTCTGTAGGAGCGCCCCCAGGGCGCGAAGCGATAGCGGCGGTCGCTAGACCGCTTGGATTGCCAGCCGCTGGCATTGTCCCCTTTGTGGGGAGGCGGCTTCTACAGGTAAACCCGCGCTCGCCGACGCCGTTATTAGAATGATGGGTGGTAGGTGGTGATGGAGTCCTAGTCGAATACTTCCGGCCGCATGTGCCGGCCGTCGGCGGCATGCCGTACTCGAGCGCCCGGATGTAGTCGTGATCGAACGCCATGGCCTCGTCGTCACCGGCCTCCCTGTTCTCGGCCTGCGCACGAAAGCGTGCGGCCTGAGTCTCGGGATCATTGAGTTCCGAGAAGCCGTTGGCGATTTCGCGACCGGAAATGAACAACTCGAAACGATCCGTCACGAACGGGTCAGCGTCGTTTTCGCGTGACAGCGGCGATACTTCGGTCGGGTACTGGGTAATGAACGTTGGTTCACGGAGTTTCTCTTCGCCCGTCGCATCGAATATGTCGGTTTGCATTTTACCGGGGCCGGCGCTGTCCTTCACCGCTATACCAAGTTTGTTGCAGACCTCAACAAGGTAGTCCCGGTCACGAACGCGCGACATGTCGAAATCCGGGTTGTAGGCCGCAATCACCTCTTCGACGGTCATGCGCCTGAACGGCTTGCCGAAGTCGTATTCCTCGCCCTGGTACTGAACTTTTGTGGTCCCCAGGATGGCGTCCGTCATGCCGTGCAACATGGCCTCGGTCATGTCCATCCAGTCGTTGTAATCGGCGTAAGCGCGATACGCTTCCATCATCGTGAATTCGGGATTGTGCTGCGTGGACACACCCTCATTGCGAAAATTGCGGTTGATCTCGTAGACGCGTTCGAAGCCGCCGACGATAAGTCGCTTGAGATTCAGCTCCGGTGCAATACGCAAGTACAGCTGCATATCGAGCGCATTGTGATGCGTGGTAAAAGGCCGCGCCAGAGCGCCGCCCGGCGTCACCTGCATCATTGGTGTTTCGACCTCAAGGAAATCCGCGGCCTCGAGAAAGGACCGCATATAGGTGATGATCTGCGAGCGCGTACGGAATACCTCGCGACTGGATTCATTAATGATCAGATCAACGTAGCGCTGGCGGTAACGTGTTTCCTGATCGGCAAGCCCGTGAAATTTTTCCGGCAGTGGCCGTAACGACTTGGTCAGCAAACGAACCGCATCCGCCATGACGGTCAGCTCACCGGTCTGAGTCCGGAACAACTCACCGCTGGCGCCAACGATGTCGCCGACATCCCATTTCTTGAACGCCTGGTAGACGCCATCGGGCAGACGGTCACGT
>CAMYLB010000057.1 GCA_947259145.1 uncultured Woeseiaceae bacterium | reverse complement strand
CGGACTCGACCAGACCGATGGTGGACTGTTGCAACGGAAACTTTGACACCAGTTCGAGAGTCATCCGGACATCGCCGATCCGGGTTGCGCGCAGTGTCACTTCGAAATCGCCGTTGGCGAGATCGCATTGGCCGCTGTCATAGCGGCAGTTCGATTTGGCGATCAACAGATAGGCTTCGCCAGGCTTGGCCGCATGCGGCCGCTCGCTGACAAAATAGTCGACGGCTAACCAGGCCAGGATCGACAGGACAGGGGCGACCAGCATTGCCACGACGACGTGTTTGTTCTTGAACATAGCGTGGATCCTACAGGGCCCGAAGCCTGAGGCAAAAAAAAGGGGGGTCGAAACGACCCCCCTGGAAACGGACTCTGATCCGATCTAGTGGCTTATGGCCTCGCCCGCGCCTTGTGGGATGCGGATATTTTCGACCAGGTGCTGGATATGCTCCGGCGGAGGTGCCGTTACCTTGGCAACCGCGAATGCCACCGCGAAGTTGACTACCGCACCGACCGCGCCAAACGCGTTCGGCTCAATGGTCAGGAACCAGTTGGGTGACATGTCGCCAAGGAATGACGTGCTCTGGATGAACATGATGCCCTTGTGCTGGAATACGTACAGCAGCGTCACGCTTATGCCTGCGATCATGCCGGCGATTGCACCCTCTTTATTCATCTTCTTGTAGAAGATGCCCAGCATCAATGCCGGGAAGATCGATGATGCGGCCAGGCCGAACGCGAGTGCAACGGTACCGGCAGCGAAATCCGGTGGATTGAACCCCAAGTAACCCGCCAACCCGATCGCGCCTGCCATTGCAACGCGGCTGGCAAGTAGCTCCTGCTTCTCCGTGATATCGGGTTTGAAGATACCCTTCAACAAATCGTGCGATATGGATGATGATATTGCCAGCAGCAAACCGGCGGCCGTTGACAGCGCCGCGGCAAGACCACCGGCCGCGACCAATGCGATTATCCAGTTTGGCAAACCTGCGATTTCCGGATTGGCCAGGACCATGATGTCGCGATCAACCTTTGTCATCTCGTTGGTTTCGGCGTCTGCTGTGTATTGAATGCGACCATCGCCATTCTTGTCTTCAAACGCCAGCAGTCCCGTCTTCTCCCAACTCCTGATCCAGTTCGGACGCTCGTCGTAGACCATGTATTCGCCCGGTGTCGGCTCGATCGTGTTGATCAGGTTGAGGCGTGCCATTGCCGCAACCGACGGTGCCGTCGTGTAGAGAATCGCGATGAACACCAGTGCCCAACCTGCGGAGCTGCGGGCATCCCTCACCTTCGGAACCGTGAAGAAACGAATGATCACATGTGGCAAGCCTGCTGTACCGATCATCAGCGACAACGTGTACGCGAACATATTGGTCAGGCTGATTCTCGCGTTTGTCGTGTATTCAAGGAAGCCGAGATCTCTGAGCACAAGGTCAAGACGATCGAGCAGGAATACTTCAGAACCCGCCATGGTAGAACCAAGGCCCAGCTGCGGGATCGGGTTGCCTGTCAGGCTCAGCGAGATAAAGATAGCCGGGATCGTGTACGCGAGGATCAAAACGCAGTATTGCGCGATCTGCGTATAGGTGATGCCTTTCATGCCACCCAGAACGGCATAGATGAATACGATTGCCATGCCGATCATCAGGCCGAGCTCATAAGAGAGTTCGAGGAACCGTGAAAACGCGACGCCGATGCCTTTCATCTGGCCGATAACGTAAGTAACCGACGCGACAATGAGACAGATTACGGCGACAACGCGTGCGCCGTTTGAGTAGTAGCGCTCACCGATAAACTCGGGCACCGTGAACTTGCCGAATTTGCGTAAGTAAGGTGCCAGCAACATGGCGAGCAGCACGTAGCCGCCAGTCCATCCCATCAGGAACACGGAACCGCCGTATCCCATGAAGGCAATGAGGCCAGCCATCGAGATGAACGACGCCGCCGACATCCAGTCGGCCGCTGTTGCCATGCCGTTGGCAACCGGGTGAATGCTGCCGCCGGCAACGTAAAAATCTTTCGTCGTCGATGCGCGCGCCCAGATAGCAATACCGATGTATATCGCGAAGGTGAACCCGACGACGAGATAAGTCATAGCTTGTAGTGACATGATGCTCTCCTATTCGTCGTCTTCGTGAACGCCATGCTCACGATCAAGTTTGCCCATGCGGTTGGCATAGAAAAAGATCAACGCGATAAACGTGTAGATCGACCCTTGCTGAGCTGATCTACAAGGATGATCCCGAAGAGATACGACACGACGAACCAGATGACGAGGCATATAGTCATGAGCTTCAGGTTCGCTTGCCAATAGTTCTTATTTTTAGACATTTGGCTTCCCCAATTTGTGTTGTAGCAACAAAACAATAGCAAAGATCCGGGCTTATGTTTAACCTAATTGCCCTTCGTGTCAGACTTGCAACATGAATGAACTACCCGAAATCGTACAGTTTCTTCGCAGCGTGCCTGGCTTCGATGAACTCGAAGATGCGCAGTTACAGACAGCCGCAAAATCGATACAGATCGCTTACTACCGGCGGGGCGAAGATATCCTCACCATTGGTAATGAGAATCATTATCTGCATATCGTCCGCAGTGGTGCCATTGAACTTCGCGACGACGACGACCGGATTATGGCGCGTTTGGCCGAGTCTGACTGTTTCGGTTTTCCCTCACTAATGAACGAGATTCCCGCAAGAAATCACTCCGTGGCGATTGAGGACTCACTGGTTTATCACGTTACAGGTGAAACCTTTGCGAGAATTCGGCGTGAGAACGTTCGTTTTGATACCTGGTTCATTCGCGCTCTGACGGATCGACTCATGCTGCAGCCGACCGTCCCGAGCTTGCGTGGCGTTTCTGGATCGCAGGTCAGTACGTTGGTAGGCCGACCGCCCGTGAGCTTTGAGGTGGGCACCACGATCCAGGATGTTGCTGCAAAAATGGTTGAAGAACGCGTGTCGGCGATGCTGATTACAGATGCCGGCGACGTTTGCGGCATTGTCACGGACCGCGACATTCGTGCGCGTGTCGTGGCAAAGGGCCTGGGCGCAGAGACTTCGGTCACGGACGTCATGACGCCTGAACCGATAACTCTAGAGGGCGATGCGCTTGCCTACGAGGCCGCATTGATGATGATGCAAAACCACATACACCACCTGCCGGTCACGGAAAACGGCAAGTTGATAGGCATGGTCTCGCGCAGCGACTTTATGCGTCTCGAAACAGAGCACCCGTTATATCTCGTCAGCGACATCGGCCGCCAAACGACAGCGGATGGGGTTGCGAGGGCCTGTAAGCGCTTGCCCGGACTCATCGTCGGTCAGATCGAATCGGACGCAAATGGGGAGCACCTCGGCAAGTTCATTACGACTATTACCGACACAGTCACCAAGCAGCTGCTGCGAATTGCGGAAACCGAACTCGGGCCGCCGCCGTGCGACTATGCCTGGGTGGCAATGGGGTCGCAGGGGCGGTCCGAACAATCCGCGAAGAGCGACCAGGACAACGCGCTGCTACTGTCGAACCAGGCAACCGAAGCTGATGACGCCTATTTCGCGGCTATGGCAAAAGTAGTCAATGATGGCCTGGATGCCTGCGGCTACGTTTACTGCCCGGGCGATGTAATGGCATCCAATCCGAAATGGCGGCAGCCGTTAGCGCAGTGGCAAAAGTATTTCAACAAGTGGATTACGGTACCGGAACAAAAGGCTTTAATGCACGCCAATATATTTTTTGACCTGCGTTGTATCTACGGCGCCTGTGACCTGGTCGACGAGCTCAAGAAAAGTATTCGTAACGCTGCGAAAAAGAACGAGCTTTTTCTGGCTCTGATGGCGAAGAACGCAATGACCTATCAGCCACCGCTTGGTTTTTTCCGACAGTTCGTTCTGGAACGATCCGGCGAGCATAAGAACACGCTGGATCTCAAACTGCACGGCATCATGCCGATCGTCGAAATTGCACGCATTCGGTCGCTGGCAGCCGGCGAATTGCGTATCACCACGCGAAACCGTCTCAAAGCCGCAGCGAAGGCTGGTGAAATTACAGTCGATGATGCGGCGAGCTTGACTGACGCACTCGACTTCATTGAACAACTTCGTGTCGAACACCAGAGTGCGCAACTGCGGTCCGGTAACCCACCCGACAACTACCTGGCGCCGGCGAGCCTGTCGCCACTGGTACGGCAAAATCTGAAGTCGGCATTTTCCCAGATCCGTATCAGCCAGTCTGCGCTGCTCAATCGCTTTCACCTTGCATGAGGCAACGCTGGCTCAAGTTCAAGCGCTGGCGCTCGAGCAAGCGAGATTTCGACGCACCGTTCGGAGAGCTCGTTACACGAGCTATTCCGCCAGCAAACACGAAATTCAGCGATGTCGAGTTTGTCAGCCTCGATATTGAGACTACCGGCCTGGATCCCTCCACCGCCGAGATGCTGAGTGTCGGGTGGGTACTTGTACGCGGA
>CAMYLB010000056.1 GCA_947259145.1 uncultured Woeseiaceae bacterium | reverse complement strand
ATCGACTGCGCGTCGTCGCCGACAACCGTCACTCCGTTCCCGTCAGGTTTAAGTGCATTAAGAATTTGCGCCTGCACAAGATTCGTGTCCTGGTATTCGTCGACGAGTACATGGTCGAACCACGATCCGATCTCGTCTGCAAATTCCGGTTCGGCAACGAGATGACTCCAGTAGAGCAGCAGGTCGTCATAATCGAGTGCCTGGCTTTGCTGCTTGCGCAGGACGTAATAGCGGAAGAGTTCCTTGAGTTCATCGGCCCAGTCGCTGCACCAGGGATACGTTTCATCGAGCGTTTCGTGCAGGGGTTTCTGCGTGTTGACGCAGCGCGAGTAAATAGCGAGACACGTGTCTTTTTTCGGGAATCGTCGCGCGGCACGCGTGAGTTTTTGTTCGTGGCGCACTACATCCATGATGTCAGCCGCGTCACCACGATCAAGAACCGAGAAACCCGGGTCCAGGCCCAGGTTTTGGGCGTAGCGGCGCAGCAGCCGGTTCGCGACAGAGTGGAACGTTCCCGACCAGGGCAATCCCCCGGATGGCAAAGGCGGAAGCTCGTTTCCCGGGGCGGATGCCCGCACGATGGATTCGACCCGCCGCGTCATCTCATCTGCCGCACGCCGCGTGAAAGTGAGCAGCAGTACCCGTTCCGGGCTCACGCCCGAAATCAGCAGATGAGCCACGCGATGTGCGAGCGTCATCGTCTTGCCCGTGCCTGCCCCGGCGATCACCAGCAGGGGACCTGCGCGCAATCCGCGCCCGGCGCCGGCGGTATCACCGTATTCGGCCGCGAGCCGCTGCGCCGGGTTCAGGATGCCCAGGTAGTCATATTCCTGCAGGGCCTGCTGCACAACGCCTCTCCAAAAGTCTGTATTTTTATACAGTACTGGATGTATTTACAAGGTTGGCAGCAGGAATTCCTCTATCACGCCTGCAAGGGCGCGCGGTGCCTCGAAGTGCGGCATGTGGCCAGCACCATCGATAGCGACGTTTTTGGCGTCCTGAAACAGGGACGTTGGCGCATGCCCGTATCGTTGCGCGAACTCGCTGTTCGAGCCTTCGACGAACAGCACTTCAGCGGTCGCAGCCCGGCAACAGGCAAGCGCCTCGGCGCGGCGGTAGAGGATGGGACTGGGCAGCTTGTGGCGCGGGTCCGCGCGCAGCCGGGCGACGCCGTCGGTGCCCTGGCTTGCCCATTCGCCGGCCACGAAAAGAGCCTCGGAGTCGCTCATGGCCGGGTGGCGCTTCCCGATGCGATACGCCAGCGCCTCCAGGTTGGCGTATTCGGAAAAGCGCGGTGCCGCGTTCCCGGCTTCTATCCAGGCGCGATAACGGCCTGGCGCATCCGCGGGGTCCGAGTCCGGCAGACCGAATCCCTCGATATTGACGAACGCGCGCACACGCTCGGGCATCGTGCCGGCATAGAGCGCGCCCACATTACCGCCCATGCTGTGACCGACGAGCCGGACCGGATCATCCGCGGAGAAGATATCCAGCAGTTCGTGCAGATCGGCAAGGTAATCCGGAAACCAGTAGCTCGTGCAGCCGCAGGTCGAACGGCCGAATCCACGCCAGTCCGGCGCCACGACGCTCCACCCTTCAGATAGGGCGTCGACGACGAATTGAAACGTCGAGCCGGTATCGGCCCAGCCGTGCAGGTACACGAGCAGCGGCGCACCCGGGTCGCCCCATTCATAAACGCAGTAATTTGCACCACGGATAACGAACTCTCGCTCGGTGCGACGCACCCTCGGCTGATAAATTTCCTTACTTGGCATACGTCAATACTTGCACAACATCGTTACCCGATACATGGCGGCACACGACTAACGCAAAAATCCACGTTACGCTTTTGTGTGTCAGGTCGTGTATAAATGTGCTGAATACCAACAACCTCTGACGCGACCCACCCGACAACTGACTTAATGACCTTCGAAATTGCACTGGTGCTTGGAATCCTGGCTGTTTCGCTGGTTCTGTTTATCAGCGAAGTCATTCGCATGGATCTCGTGGCGCTGCTGGTCCTCGGCACGCTCGCTATCACCGGCCTCGTCGACTCGAACGAGGCATTCGCAGGCTTTAGTAACAGCGCGGTTATCACGGTCTGGGCGATGTTCATCCTGAGCGAGGGCCTGACGCGAACCGGTATCGCCGACATTATCGGCCGCCAGGTGATGCGCATCGGCGGTCGACGCGAATTCACGATGATCATCGTGATTATGATTACTGGCGCCGTGCTGTCCGCGTTCATGAACAATATCGGTGTCGCGGCGCTTATGTTGCCCGTGGTGGTCGGGGTCGCGCGGCGGACACGTATCCCGGCATCGCGACTACTGATGCCTCTCGCTTACTCGACGCTTCTCGGCGGCCTGATGACGCTCATCGGCACGCCCCCCAACCTGCTGATCAGCGAATCCATGCTGCAGAACGGGCTTGTGCCGTTCGCGCTGTTCGATTTTACGCCCCTGGGCGGCGCCGTCATGGTCATCGGCGTGCTGTTTGTCGCGGTGGCCGGACGATTCCTGTTGCCAACGACTCGGGGCGAACGTGGCAAGCACGTCAGTCAGCGCAGTTTGCGCTCACGTTACAAGCTGCAGGAACGGACGTTCATGCTGCGCGTGCCGAGAGACTCGATACTGGTCGGCAAGTCGCTCGCAGATAGCCGCATCGGCGCGTCGACCGGGCTCATTATCCTGTCACTGCATCGGGGCGGTCGCAGCGAGACCTTGCCCGGGCGGCAGACCATCATTCGCGGCGGGGACGGAATTCTCGTGCAGGGCCGCCTCGATCAGTTCCGCGAGCTCAGGCGCTGGAGTGATCTTGTTATTGAGCGCGAAGCGCCGGTCCTCAAGTCAATGGTTGCTTCGAAAGTGGCGTACGCGTCAGTCACTATCGCTGACGGGTCTCCCGTGGTCTCGGAGCTGGTCCGACATGCCGCTTTTCGAAGCCGTTTCGATGTTCTGGTGGTCGGTCTGTTGCGCCGCGACGCCTATCGCCTGACCAACCTCGCCTACGTACCAATTAAGGCCGACGACAAGGTTCTCGTTCAGGGCGAGGTCGAATCGATCGAGCAACTCGAGAAGTTTCCGGACTTCAGCGAGGTGGAGATATTCACGCCTGAACAGCTGGCCGAGAAATACCATGCAGACGAACGCATGTTCGTTGTACGACTACCCAAGCACAGCGGCCTCGCTGAAGAAACGCTCAAGAAGAGCCGCCTGGCCGATGTTTTCGACTTTCGCGTGCTTGCCGTGTTCCGCGACGGAGAGCTCAAAGTCATGCCGCGCGGCGACGAGGTGCTGCTGGGCGGCGACCTGCTGCTCATCGAGGGTCAACACAGTGACCTCGATGTGTTGCGTGGCCTCCAGGAGCTGGAAATCGATACCAAGGTTCCCGCGAACGTCTCGGCTTTCGAGTCCGAGCGACTGACCTTGATGGACGCGACACTCGATCCACGCAGCTCGCTAGCCGGCAGGTCGGTTGGCGAGCTCAACTTCCGCGAGCGCTATGGTATCGAACTTGCCGGCATCGAGCGGGAAGGTGAAACCGTCGGTACCGATCTTGCGGATGAGCGCCTGCAGATAGGTGACGCGTTGCTGTTGCTCGGGCCGCGCGACCGCCTGCAGCTGCTGTCATCCGATTCCGACTTCCTGATCCTGACACCACTCGGGCAGGAACCACCCGATACCCGCCGCGCCCCGCTTGCGGCGGCGATCATGCTTGGTGTGGTCGTCACCGTGATGCTCGGTTATGCGCCCATCTCCATATCGGCCGTCATCGGCGGAACGATCATGGTACTGACCGGTTGCCTGAATATGGAGCAGGCTTATCGATCGATCGACTGGCGAGCGATATTTCTGATCGCCGGTATGCTGCCGCTCGGCACAGCGATGCAGGACACGGGCGCCGCCACCTACCTGGCTGGCCAGGTGATGGCATTACTCGGTGACGCGGGTCCCTGGCCCGTAATCATGGGCCTTTACATCCTGACGGCAATGGCGACCATGATTATCCCGACAGCCGCACTGGTCGTACTGATGTCTCCAATCGTGCTGTCTGCAATGTCAGACATGGGTCTGGCGCCACAGACCGCGATGATGGCTGTCGCAATGGCCGCATCCGCGAGTTTCACGAGCCCGATCTCGCACCCGGCCAACATCCTGGTCATGGGTCCCGGCGGATACCGGTTTATCGATTATTTGAAGGTTGGCGTACCGCTAACGATCGTCGTGTTCATCACAGTCATGGTCCTGTTGCCGATTCTTTGGCCACTCGCACCGGCGTAAGTAAATCGGAGTATCTCTAAGGTGTCCAAGAAAATTGTGATTGCAGGAGCGGGCCATGCCGCCGGACAGGTTGCCGCCACCTTGCGCCAACAGAAATTCGAGGGGCAGATTTTGCTCGTCGGGGACGAGCCATACCTGCCGTATCAGCGTCCGCCGCTTTCGAAGGGTTTTCTTGCCGGCAAGACGTCAGCCGAGCGCCTCCATCTAAAGGCCGAAAACTTCTATGACGATCATCAGATCGAGGTAAAGCTGCAAACGAAAATCACAGCGATCGATCGTGATAAAAAAGCGTTGAAAATCGAGGATGGCGACGACATCGCCTACGACAAGCTCGTTCTGGCGCTGGGGTCGCGTGTAAAGGAATTGCCTGTCGAAGGTGCCAAGCTCAAGAGGGTGTATTACCTGCGAAGTATCGAGGATGTCGAGCGGATTCGTCCCGAGATGGATGTTGGGCGACGTCTGGTCATCATTGGCGCCGGCTATATCGGGCTCGAAGCCGCCGCCGTGGCGCGCAGCCTGGGTCTCGATGTGACCGTAATCGAGATGGCTGATCGCGTCATGAGTCGCGTCGTTTCCCCTGAGATATCCGACTTCTATCAAATCGAACACACCAGTAAGGGCGTGAAGCTCAGACTTTCTACCAGCGTCGCGGCCCTCCGCGGCAAGAAGCGCGTCAAGCGCGTCGAAATCACGGGCGGTGAAGAAATTCGAGCGGATTTTGTCATTGTCGCTGTCGGTATCCTGCCCAATACGGAACTCGCCGAGCAAGCCGGCCTTGAAGTCCGTGATGGCATCATTGTCGATGACCAGTGCCTGACCAGCGACAAGGACATCTTTGCGGTTGGCGACTGCACATCGCATCCGAACGATATCTACGGTCGGCGGCTGCGCCTCGAGTCGGTCCACAATGCCGTTGAACAGGCGAAGACAGCGGCAAATAACCTCTGCGGGATCGAGACACATTACTCGCAGGTGCCCTGGTTCTGGTCGGACCAGTACGACCTCAAACTGCAGATTGCGGGCTTGTCCGAGGGTTACGACGACGTCGTGATACGCGGCAATCCGGCTGACAAATCGTTCGCCTGCCTGTACCTGAAAGACAATCGCCTGATTGCGGTCGATGCGGTCAATGCGCCCAAGGATTTTGTGCAATCGAAGCCACTGATTGCTGGCCATGCCGTCTTGTCGGCCGACAAACTCGCCGACTCTGCAACGTCACTGAAGGACATCGCTGCGAAGGCGTAAACCGGCGGCGCAGGCTATTCGCTTGACGACGCGCCGTGGGATGCTTCCATGTTCCGGGGCAACTCGATGAGCAAATGCCCTTCCGCCGCAACCGGGCCATTCTCGACCGAATACGCACGTGCGGACAGGGACTCCACGGCTTCCATTTTCAGGCCCCGCAGCGATCCGGTGCCGCCGGTTACCGCCGCAGTACCCAATGCACCGGGCCCTGCCGTGAGATCACCAAGCCAGATGCCCTTCCAGCTATCCGCCGAGCTGCGATAGGCCGGGATTATGACGTCGCGCAGGAATTCCCAGTGGTTTTCGGATTGCTCTATGAACAGGCTGCCGCGACCCGGCAAGTAGATGTACCAGGCGCTATCGATCATTGCCTCGCCCTTCATCAGTCGGGTGCGTTCCGACTGCGAGGAGAATTTGATGCCAAGGCCCGCCGTCTGTCCGCGCGCATCGCGCATCACGGTCGCCATTACGCTGCTCAAGCGAATGGGGGCTTCCCACAGCTGCTGTACCTTTTCGGGAAATGGCTTCACGTGCGAGTCGCCATCGTTCGTGACCACAATCGCCTCCGAAGGAACACCGGAGAAACTAAGTGCAATAACCTCGGAATCTGTCACTGACAAAGGTGACAAGCCACTGTCCGCATTAAACGGGTTGTAGATTAAGCCGATCACAAAAATACCTGCGCCGATCAACAAGCCAAGAAACAATGCGATTAAGTATTTGATCACGGCGTTTCCTGCTCGCGCATATACGTTTCCTGCTTGCGCATATACGCCGTTACCAGCTCGATGCGCCCTACCGGCGCATCCGCGTCACCCGATGTGTTCGGTACCCAGCGCTCCGACACCAGGCCGCCAAGCGGCGCAAACTCGCGCGACCCGGCTTGAAGTTCGCCACGGCGAAAGCCGTCTTTCAATGCTTCCGACCGCATGTTCACGAACATCGAACCGCGCGCCGGCAGATGCAGGACCCAGTCTATTATTTCACCCGAATCGTCCCTGGCCGCCGTTCTCGACGCAACGCCGACAACGGTATCTCGCGCGTTGCGAATCTTGAACAGCTCGGCACGAACATTCTTGAGTTCTTCATCCGCCGGCCATTTCAGCCCTGTCGGCAGCGCCTGTTTCTGACCCGATGCCCCGACCATGATTCGGTCCATTGGCATATTGATGTGGAAGGACTCAATATTTCCACCATTTGCAGCGACCGCAACGATCGAAGCCTCGCGATGTTGATCGACCGCCGGGTACGCATACAGCGCAGCCGCAGCCGCAGCTACTCCGAGCACGATTCCAACTATGAATGTCTTCAGCAAGAAAATTCCACCAGGCAACAAAAGACCAGCCAAACTATGGGCAGGCGCCAAGTTTAGTTAAATTGACGCGGCGGTCACACCGAACAGGGCCTTTTTTGTGACAGGGCGCACATCAAGAGGGTACCTGCGGGCGCAAATCACGCCATTCTGGCCCTACCCCGGCTTCCCCGCCGCGGCCTGGCGCCGTTACAATCCTGTGGCCGGGGCCAGCAACCGCAGGAGCCAAGAACCATGAAGACGCCGATTTGCCTGTGGTCGGGGCCGCGCAACGTTTCCACGGCATTGATGTACAGCTTCGCGCAACGCGACGATATTCGCGTTGTCGATGAACCACTGTACGGCCACTACCTTCGTGTGAGCGGTGCTGTCCATCCGGGACGAGATGCCATTGTCGCGAGCATGAACTGTGACGGAGCCGCCGTAATGCGCGAACTGCTGGCACGGCAGCAACAAAATCCGTCGATTCGCCTTTTTCAGAAGCACATGGCGCATCACCTCGTCGAGCTTGATCTTGGCTTTCTCCGCGATACGAGCAATATCTTCCTGATCAGGAACCCGCGCGACATGTTGCCATCCCTGACAATTCAGCTTCCCCACGCAACGCTGGACGACACCGGCCTGAAAAGGCAGTGGCAAATCTATATGGATCTGCGAGCCGCGGGACAGACACCTGCGATTCTCGATTCACGCGAATTACTTCTGGACCCGGCGGGCGTCCTGGTGAAACTCTGCGAGCATCTCGGTCTCGACTTCGATCCTCGCATGTTGCGCTGGAATGCTGGCCCGCTCGCCGAGGACGGTATTTGGGCACCACATTGGTACCACGTCGTCCACCAAAGCACGGGGTTCGCGCCCTACAAGTCGAAGAACGGGTTTCCGGACAATCTTCTTGGTCTGCTCGGCGACTGCCAGCCCTGGTATGACAAACTGTACAAGAACGCGCTCCTCGGTAGCGCACAAGGAGACCAGTGAGTGAATTTGCCCGATCCACGTAATGCCGACATTCTCATTAGCATCAATGGACAACTCCTACCGCGTTCGGAGGCGACCGTCTCGGTGTTCGACAGCGTTGTTCAGGGTGGCGATGCCGTTTGGGAGGGTTTGCGCGTCTATGACGGCCGCATAGCCGAGCTGGGCGGCCACCTGGAACGACTGCAGGACTCGGCGAAAGCTCTCGCGTTTGCCGATGTGCCATCGTCTGAAGAGGTGCGCACTGCGATCTTTGCAACGCTCGAAGCGAACGCCATGCGTGACAACGCGCATATCAGGCTGACACTGACGCGGGGCGAAAAAGTGACGTCGGGAATGAACCCGAGATTCAATCAATCGGGTTGTACTTTGATCGTCCTTGCAGAATGGAAGCCGCCGGTTTATTCAGACGACGGCATCCGCGTTATCACTGCGTCCACACGTCGCAACACGCCGCAGTGCCTGGATTCCAAGATTCATCACAACAACCTTCTCAACAATATTCTCGCGTCCATCGAGGCAAATGTCGCCGGCGTAGACAGCGCGATCATGCTGGACATTAACGGCTTCGTATCCGAAACAAACGATACCAACCTGTTTCTGGTAAAAGACGGCCGGCTCCTGACGCCCTCTGCGGACAGCTGTTTACCGGGGCTTACGCGGAAGATGATCCTCGAAATTTGCGGCGAGCAGAACATTCCTGCCAAAGAGCGCAACCTGTCACTGACCGAGGTGTACACGGCGGATGAAGTTTTCACGAGTGGCACGATGGGTGAACTGACGCCCGTACTGGAAGCCGACGGCCGGATAATCGGCGACGGCAAGGCCGGCCCGATGACGCTTCGCTTGCAGAAACTACATCGCGCATTTGCGTACGAAAGGGGCACACCTCTGCCATTCTGACTGGTGCCCTGTTTGATGTGTCGCATTGCGACACATCAAACAGGGCACTAGCAGTTCGAAAAGTACCGCTGCAAGTACTCGTCCAGGCCAACACTGTCAGCCGCTTCTATAGCTTGCTGGCGCGTCAGGGAGTCTGTGGCCTCTTTCTCGAATACCGCTCTCCTGGCTTCGTCCAGCGGCGTGATCGATGCGAAATAGTCGCTATGACTCTTCGCCAGGCCAAGCGCAAACTCAAAGAAACTGGTCTGCGTTTCCTCAAGGTCGGCGAGTACGCGTGCCGACGGTGTTTCGTCAGGATCGTCTACGAGTTTTTGCATCAGCCGGACAGAGTCGGCATAGCTTTGATTTGTTTCGTGCCGATCAATCACCTCGGCAACCGCGACCACGTTCGAGATAATCTCGGTAGCCCACGCCTGCAGCGTCACGGCTTTCCCGCCTCTCAAAAGACGAAAATCGGTGTCACGCCCGTGCCTTGCGGTTTGGGTGTGGTTGCGCACGATCTCATCCAGTGCCGCATCATCGAGTTTGGGACTGTCCTCTAGCAGGCAGTAAATCAGGAAGGCCTCAACAAAGCGCATCGTGTTCTGATTGATGCCGGAAGGATCGAATGGATTGATATCCAGCGAGCGAATTTCTACATACTCGATGCCATCTCGACGAAGCGCTGCGGTTGGTTGCTCGCCCGATTTTGCAACCCGTTTGGGGCGCACCGGAGAATAGAATTCGTTTTCGATCTGTAACAGGTTAGCGTTTAGCTGCCGGTACTCGCCGTCAACTTTGACGCCTATTGCCTTGTACTCCGGTTCTGGCGTGCAAATCGCTGCCTTCAGATCATCGACATACTCATCGAGGCTGTTCAGGGAAATGTTGATTTTCGACTGATTCTGGTTGCTGTAGCCGAGGTCACTCATGCGCAGGGAAGTGGCATACGGCTCGAAAAACGTATTTGCCTCGAGCGACTTCATGCTCCCTGCGGCACCGCTCGTAAATGACTTGCAGAGGGCCGGCGACGCGCCAAAAAGGTACAGAATGAGCCATCCCATTCGGCGAAAATTGCGAATCAGCCCAAGGTATTGCTCCGACCGAAACTGCTCTGCCTCCTGGTCAGTGCCGAGAAGCTGCCGATAGACAGGCCAGAAATCTCAATGCACTCCCGATATGAGCTGCATTTGCCGACCGTAACGATAACCCAGTCCGCGACGATAGATCGTTTTCATGCGCCCTACGTTCGACGTTCCGTATTTGGCCAGCGGAATGTCATCGTTGCCGGGAATCAGGCACGGCATGCTGGCCGGCCAAAGCATCTCTGCGTCGAGTTGTGAGTACGTAAACTGATGAATGTCGCAGATACACTGCAGCGCCTCCCACGTCGTTGCAAAGGCTGGCGTTACGAACTCGAGCAGCGACTCGGAGAAATCCGTTGTTATATAGCGGTTCGTCAACGCCGATCCGAGAGGTGCGGGGTGTCGTTTCATCGACAGCAAGCCATCGGCATCGACACGCAACGATTCCTTCTCGACGCCTTTCAGTCCACCGCACAATACATGGTCAGTTACAGCGGTAATGGCTGCCAGGCGCTTTTCAAACCGCTGCTTCAAATTTCGTCCTTTTGGAGGTCGCCTACAGTGCGAAGCTCGCGTGCTGTTTTACCATAACTGCGGCATCGGCGCCCGGCATTGGTCTGCCCATAACCTGGTTGCCGATTTTCGCTGCAACCAGGGCGGCCTGGTCTCTGTGTATTTGCTATTCTGCACTGACATTTGGACAGACACACTCAGGCGCAAGAAGTGCATACGACCCGAACGATCAAATCGTATCGACTCGAATCGGCAGGCATTATTCTGCTGCTCGCACTGACGTTCGCCGCGCCTGCACATGCATTCCGGTGCGGCAACAAAATCATCATCAAGAACCTGCACGAGCAGCAGGTGCGCAGCGCCTGCGGCGAACCAACCACTGTCCGTCATCTCGGCTACGCTGTGCGTGGCATTGACCTGTCCACACGGCGCAGAGTATCGCCCGGCTTCTCGACTCGGCGATTCCCGGGTCTTGGCCAATTCACACAGGAAGTTGTCATAACCGAGTACGTCTATAATTTCGGGCCGCGCAAGTTCATGCGGCGCCTGGTTTTCGAGGGCGGTATCCTTGTCTCGATTGACGCCATTGGTTACGGATATCGTTAACAATACGGTGCGTCTCCCGGTACTATCCGCATTGAACTATTTATTATACGGCCCGGAGCTCGACAACTATGAATGAAGCAAAGCGGCGGCGCCTTCGCGACCGTTCCTCAGGCGCTGCAACGCTAATAAACGAAGGCTGCAAGATTACAGGCGTGATCGGCGGCAGCGGCGATTTCCTGATCAGTGGTGAAATAGAAGGCGACTGCGACATCGACGGTACCGTCACCCTGGCCCGCAACGGCCTTTGGCGGGGCCTGATCAAGGCAGGCACCGTCATCGTCTCCGGCCATGTCGAAGGGGATATCGTCGCGGCTGGCAAGGTAGAAATAGCCGCCTCCGCGAAGATCGTCGGAACCGTCAGCGGCGACGCCATAGCCGTTGCCGAGGGTGCCGTCGTTGAAGGCGTCATGAAAACGACGGGGCAGGCAGATCCCGTCGAATTCGTCGAAAAACGCAAGCAAAATAAGTAGCTGGAGCCAGCCGCACCGCCATGCGGCCATCGGGCTAAAATAGTCCGAGACGGAAATTTTTTGCTAATTCCTGTCGGATGCTACACTTGCAGGTCTTAATAGCCGAATAATAACGACAATATGATCGGCAGCAGATTTCCGCGAGTATGGCTGTTCGCGGTGGCGCTTGGCGCCATCGTTGCCGTCGTCATGTTGTCCATGTTCTATGGCCAGTATCGATGGCTGGCCAGCCAAATCGTAACGACCAGCTCCCAGCAACACTATGCGTTCATGCAGGACAGTTTTGAGCGTCGCGCACGATCAAGAATCCACGACGTGTCTGACACCCTGCCCGTTGAAAACGTCGCAGGTGACACGAACGAATTAACGTTGAGATTAAGTCGCGCACTGGGCGCCACTGACGGTCTGACCGGTCTTCGTTTTACCGACAGCACAGGGAAGACCTGGGAAAGCGGAAGCCTCCCAGCGGTCGACGACCTGGCCACAACGACCTGGATGCCTGAGCGACTTGTGATCGCCTACCCCGTCATTCGGAATGGCAAAGATGTCGGTTACCTGAGCGGGTCGTTCGACCTTGAAGAGCTGCAGGCCGAATATGCAGCATTCGCGGACCGGCTAGCTGCCAGCGAATTGCACAGCCGTCGGTCCAGCTATTACTGGATCGGTGGCGGCACACTGGCCGTGTTGCTGTTGTACGGCGGCATAGTCTGGCTGATTGTCCGTAATCACTCCCTGCGAATCGCACAGTTGAAGCAACAGGCAGAAAAATTTCGCGATGCCGATTTCGGCGACCCTTTGCCCGAAGCTCGCGGTGACGAACTCGGCCAGCTTGCGGCCGTTTTTAACGACATGCGAGACCGGCTGCAGACAACTACCATATCGCGGGATTACCTCGACAACATCCTCTCAGGAATGAACGAGGCGATTATTATTACGGCGGAGGACGGCACGATCCAGCGCGTCAATACGGCTACAACCCATCTTCTCGGGTTCGACGAGGACGAACTGCTCGCCACGTCAATTGATGTCGTTGTTGATGGCAGCAAGGGCCGTTCTTCGCTGGCTGATGATTCATCCTCTGGCTTGCCGAAAGAAGCCACGTTCGAGTCGAAGTTCGGCGAATCGATTCCTGTTTCCTATACCTGCTCGGTTATCAAAGACGATGACGGCAAAATAACAAACCGTATCTACGCGGCGCAGAACATTACTGAGCGCAGGCGTGCGGAAAAACGGATTCGTTATCTTGCTCGTATTGATGCCCTGACCAAGATTCCGAACCGCATGCAGTTTCAGCACCTGCTGCAGCGCGGCATCGCGCGGGCACGCAGAGCCGGGCATCCGCTTTGCCTTTTTTATGTGGATATCGATTACTTTAAGGAAATCAACGACACATTCGGACACCTCGCCGGCGACATGACGCTGGAAACGGTTGCGGAACGGCTTGCCGCGGCACTTCCCGAGAATTCAATTATCGGTCGGCTGGCCGGTGATGAGTTTGCCGTGATGGTCGACGGACTGGGCCCGAGTGCCTCCGGAATGAAATCGACCCGCGAGCTTGCGCAGACGCTATTGGATCGCCTCGCCGACCCGTTCTTCGTTCAGGGACACGAGGTATTCATGACCGCGAGTATGGGCGTCGCTTACTACCCGCAGGACGCACCGAACGTTATCGACCTGATCCGCAACGCCGACGCCTCGCTATATCACGCAAAAAAGAGAGGCGGAAACGTGTTCTCGTTTTATAAGCCAGAAATGAACGAGGCTAGCGTGGAAAGGCTTATGACGAAGAGCAAGCTGAAGCGGTCTTTCGAGCGTGACGAACTGCTGGTGCATTATCAGCCCAAATATAACCTCGAGACCGGCGAGGTTTTTGGAGCTGAAGCTCTGGTTCGCTGGGAGTTGCCGGAGCGTGGCATCGTGCTTCCCTCTGATTTCATCCCGATTGCCGAAGAATCGAGCCTGATAATTGAAATCGGCGAATGGGTGCTGGACAAGGTCTGCGAAGACTTCCGTATCTGGCAGAAAACGGTCCCGTCAGTCGGGCGGGTCTCTGTCAATCTATCGCTAAAACAATTGCGACAAGCCAATTTCATAAGTCGTATCAGCGCGATACTTCGCGGTCATGAGGTCTCCCCAACGTCACTCGAGCTGGAGATTACGGAAACGACGTTGATGGAAAATCCGGAACGAACTATCAAGCTGCTCGACCAGCTCTACGGACTTGGTCTGCACCTTGCCATTGACGACTTCGGCACGGGCTATTCGTCTCTGAGCGCCTTGCAGCAATTCCCCATCAGTACGTTGAAAATCGACAGGTCCTTCGTCCGCAATATTGTGACAAATCCGGATGATGCGACGATTGTCGATACGATCATTCAGATGGGACGCAATCTCAATCTGGACGTGGTCGCGGAGGGCGTCGAGGAAGAGGCGCAGCTGGTTTTCCTGCAGAAACTCGGTTGCACCTACGTGCAGGGTCTGCTTTTCGGTGACCCGATGAGCGCAGATAACTACCTTGAGCTTATGACGGCGCAGGCCGACGGCACCGATTCCTACCGGGCACTATTCGCCTGATTCACTCGTTCATTTTATGTTCAGTCTGCAGCTGCGATAATGCAGCGGATAGCATGCAACCTTTTGTTTTTTCTGTTATCTTTTGGCGCGCTTCACTCGGAACCGGCAACGTGATCTAATAATGTATCCAAACCAACCTGCCCAGCTGCCGCGGCGGCTCTCCGGGCCCAATCAAGTAGACGCAATGAACAAGATAACGAAGACAGTTTTTTCTGTGATCGCAATATTCATGGCGCCGCTGGCGCTGGCCTGCGACTACCCGACGCGGGCAGACGTGCCGGACGGCGCAACCGCGACCAAGGAAGAAATGATCGCCGGTCAGCGCGGCGTCAAGGCCTATATGGGCGTGATGGAAGAATATCTTTCCTGCATAGAAGCGGCTGAGCAAGAGACTGTTGCCGGCCCGGACGAACAGGATGAAGAAGCCAAGCAACAGCGCATCGACATGTTGAACAAGAAGTACAACGCTGCCGTCGAAGAAATGAACCTTGTAGCGGAAGAATTCAATACTCAGGTTCGCGCCTACAAAGAACGCGGCAAGTAGTTACGGGACACTGCGGTTGAAATCTAAAACGCCCGTCATTTGACGGGCGTTTTGCATTCAGGGCGATTCGTCCACGATGCCGCTATTTTAAATTTCTAATTTCCTTGCTCAGATCGTATTTGTTCTCGGTGACAATACGCTCCAGGACCTTTATTCGTTCTTCCAGCCGCTCAATCTGCGCCAGCGTTTCCTCGAGCTCAGGGTCATGCGCTCTTTTTTCCTCGCTCTTCATCTTCATGTACTTCTGGATGGTTTGCGCCGTAAAAACGACTGCGACTATGCAAACGACATAAAACAATGTGTTCATTTACAGGCCCCTTTGCTGTGTTTGTTTTTCAAAGTTTCCGAAATTCCTGTTCGAGCTGGAAACGTGGTGAAGTTACCTGTTTTTCCAATTCTGCAAGTCGTTTATCGAGGGACTGGTAGCGCTCACGGACATCCTTAACCGAGGGACCTGCCGGCACCGCAGTTTGCTTCCTGGTTACATCTGGATCTCGTGATCTCCGCGACCGCGCCGATCGTCTGGCCCTTCCAATTCCCCAACAACAACGGCTTTCTACGACGATCTCATCAGAACGCTGCGACGCGGCAGGAATCAGGAAGACTGCTGCCAGGTAGCCTACCACCGCAAAAGGCATTGCCATCAGGAATGCGATGATTGCCAGCAGGCGTGTGACTTTCAAATTGAGTCCGAAATACCCGGCCAGCCCAGCACAGACACCGCCCAGAACCGCTCGATCAGCATCGCGATACAAGCCGCGAGCAGACATTTCGCTATATGCAGTCATGAACGCCTCCAGTGGTCACTGCGGTAGGTTCGCCAGAAATCGTTTTCTTTTCTACGGCCCGAATATACCAGCGGTTTTTCCCTGATTAGCAAGGTGGCACCAACGTAAACGGCTGCCGTCACCCAGAAGAAGAGCAGCAAGCTTATGACTGCGATAACCCTTACCGTAGCGACCTGGAAATTGAAGCGCTCAGCGATGCCCGCGCAAACACCAAACACCCAGCCATTCTCGCGATCCCGGTAGAAACCGCGCAGTGCTCCGAAATCTCTGTCCCAAGTCTCTCGATTCATTCTCTGCTCCTCTCCAAATATTCGATTACTCGGCCTCTCTGCGACTGCCCTGCTCGGATGCGACCCGCTCCTTCAGCGCATTGAGTTCCTCCTTCACCAAGTCCTCAGCCTCGAGACCGGCAAATTCGTGGCTGAGGTCTTTTGGCAAGCCCAGGTCATAGGCTTCGACCCGGCCTTCGACATCATCAATGCGTCGCGTGTACGCCTCGAATCGAACCATGGCGTCATCGATCTTGTAGTCATGTATTTTTTTGCGAGCCGCCAGCCGGCTGCTTGCCGTCTTATGGCGCGCCAACAGTGACTTTTGCCGGGTCTTTGCGTCTTCGAGCTTGCTCTCCAGGCGAGCGATGTCCTCGTTGAGTTTCGCCAGACCTTCTTCAACGGCGAAGTAATCTTCCTTCAGTACGTCGACCGCGCTCGAAACCCTGGACTTCTCCACAAGAGCTGCCTCCGCCAGATCCTCGCGACCTTTGCGCATCGCGAGCTCGGCTCTGTCATCCCAGTCACCTCTTTCGCCATCGAGGGTCTCTATTTTTCGGTTCAGGTCTTTCTTGTCGGCAATCGAACGCGCCGCGGCGGACCTGACTTCAACGAGCGTGTCCTCCATTTCCTGGATCATCAGCCGAACGATTTTCTCGGGATCCTCTTTGTCGAGAATGGCGTTGATATTGGAGTTCACGATGTCGCTGAATCTCGTGAATATGCCCATGAGTGTTTCCTCTTTTCAGGTGAATCCTGCTTATAGGAACTGCAGCATTCGTGCCAACTTTGTTCATTTATCATAACTTATTGATTTAACGAGATAAAACGGATAGTACGGGAGTAGCTCGAGCCATCACTCAATGGTCTTCTTCACCATCTATTGGTTTTTTTGGCTACTTTCTGGCCTAATTAGCCAATGCCATCCCGCTCGGAATCCCAGCAGATCATTGGAGAAGCGCCCGCGTTTCTGGAAATGCTTGAACACGTGTCCCGGGCGGCCACCCTCTCGAAACCTGTGCTGGTCGTCGGCGAGCGCGGCACGGGCAAGGAACTAATCGCCTCGCGCCTGCATTTTCTGTCCGGCCGGTGGGAGCAACGGGTCGTCAAGGTGAACTGTGCGGCCCTGACAGAAACCATCCTGGAATCCGAACTGTTCGGTCACGAGGCCGGCGCGTTCACGGGGGCGGCGAAGACACATGTCGGGCATTTCGAACGTGCTGACGGCGGCACACTGATTCTCGATGAGCTTGCGACAATTCCGCTACGCACGCAGGAGAAGATACTGCGGGCGATCGAGTACGGCGAGGTACAGCGTGTCGGTGGCAGTGAGACTTTACAGGTTGATGTACGCATTGTCGGTTCGACAAATGCGGATCTGCAATCGCTGACGGCACAAGGGCAATTTCGAAAGGACCTGCTCGATCGCCTCGCATTCGACGTGATCACGGTTCCGCCGTTGCGCGAAAGGGTCGAGGATATCCTGCCACTCGCAAACGCATTCGCGATTCAAATGGCGAGTGAGTTGAAGTGGAGCTATTTTCCTGGCTTCAGTCCGCGCGCATCGTCGGCGCTGCTGCGTAACCATTGGCCGGGCAACGTACGAGAATTGAAAAATACGATCGAAAGAACGGTCTATCGTGCAAACGATCCGGAGCAACCGATCACCAGGATCGCGATCGATCCATTCGATTCTCCATTCAGGCTGGTCGAAACTAAATCAGCGGCGCAGCAGCTTCCTGCAAAACGAAAGAGTCCACTATTGCCTACAGATTTGCGTCAGCGACTTGTCGATACCGAAACCGAGCTGCTGCAGGCGGCCCTGGAGAAATCGCGCTTTAACCAGCGCCTGGCCGCCGATCTA
>CAMYLB010000055.1 GCA_947259145.1 uncultured Woeseiaceae bacterium | reverse complement strand
GCGAATCTCGACGATGTGCTGCATCATTGGTCCGGGTTGGGTTACTACGCCCGGGCGCGAAATCTGCATCGGGCGGCGAGAACAATCCGGGACGATTATGGCGGCGTGATTCCGACGCATATCGACGACGTAGTGGCATTGCCCGGTATCGGTCGGTCAACGGCCGGCGCCATTCTTTCACTTGCTCTGGACCAACGGCACCCGATTCTCGACGGCAACGTAAAAAGAGTGCTGGCGCGTCATGATGCGATCGGTGGCTGGCCCGGCAAGTCGGCGGTGACGAAGAGGCTCTGGGAGCTCGCGGAGAGCCGCACGCCGCTGGCGCGCAGCGCCGCGTACACGCAGGCCATCATGGATCTGGGTGCCACGCTGTGCACGCGCAGCAGCCCCGCCTGCGGTCGTTGCCCCGTACAGGTGGACTGCAAAGCCTGTGCAGCCGGGACCATTGACGCATATCCGGGCCGCAAGCCGAAAAAGGAAAAGCCACTGCGGCAGACAACCATGCTGATGGCAAAGAGCAGTGAGCGCGTGTATCTGGAGCGGCGACCCGAGGCGGGTATCTGGGGCGGGCTCTGGAGCCTGCCCGAACTTGGCGAACGAAGTATCGAAGACTGGTGCCGAGACAAGCTGAACGGTGCGGCGACAGCGACCGAGCCCTGGAAAACCCTGCGCCACAGCTTCAGCCATTACGATCTCGATATTCAGCCGATATTAGTGCGCGTCGACGCGCCTTTGAGTAAAGTAGCCGACAGCGACAATACGACATGGTACCGGCTCGATGAAACACCGCCTGGCGGAATCGCCGCGCCGGTAAAGAAACTGATCGATCAACTGAAGAAGAGTAGCAATGTCACGCACGATTAAATGTGTCATGTTGGGTGAAGGGGCCGAGGGCCTCGATTACTCGCCGTATCCGGGCGATCTCGGCCAGCGTATCTATGACAACGTGTCGAAAGAGGCGTGGCAGCGATGGCTGGGCCAGCAGACCATACTGATCAACGAGTACCGCCTGTCGCCTATCGAACCCGATGCGCGCAAGTTTCTCGAAACCGAAATGGAGAAGTTCTTTTTCGGCGAAGGCTCGGCTGCGCCGAAAGAATTCGTTCCGCCGAGTTAGCGGGGACCTTGGTTGTTGTAGGAGCGGCCACTGGCCGCGACATCGCACGCGTTCGGAGTTAATGGGGACATTCTTAATTTAACGTATTAGCGCATTAGTACGTTAAATTAAGAATGTCCCCATTAATCGCGGGTGCAGTACTGCACGCTGAAAAGCTCTGACGCGTCGGTCCACACTTTTTCCACGTTAAAGCCTGCTTCGCTTGCCATTTGAGCAAAGCCGTCGAGCGTGTACTTGTGTGAGTACTCGGTGAGAATTGTCTCACCGTCGGTAATTGAAAACTCTTTGTTACCTATCTCAAATGTCTGTTCGGCCTGGCTGACCAGCTCGATGACGACACGTCCCTCGTCCTCGTCGTAGATCGCGCTGTGTTCAAAAGCGTCGAGATCGAAGTTGGCGTCGTAGCTGTTGTTCAAATGCTGCAGCATGTTGAGATTAAATTCTGCCGTGACGCCTGCCGAGTCGTTGTAAGCACGATCAATGATGCCAGGATCCTTCTGCAGATCGACACCGATAAGGAGTGCGCCGCCTTCGCCTGCTTCCCCGTGCATTACCCGTAACAATTCCATAGCGGTTTCGTGCTCGAAATTGCCAATCGTCGATCCCGGGAAATAGACGACATTCTTGATCGGCATAATTGTTGGCGATGGCAAAGCAAACGATTTGGTGAAGTCTGCGACAACGGGCCGTACATCAATAGCAGGGAACTCGGCGCGAATTTTCTGTGCTGACGAAAACAAATGCTCTTCGGATATGTCCACCGGTACATACGCGGCGAGGTCATCCAGGTTCTCCAGCAGGATTCGCGTCTTCAGGCTGGAGCCGCTGCCAAATTCGATCAGGCTGGCGGATTTGCCGATGAGCGCCGCCATCTCGTCGATGTTGTTCTGCATGATCTCGAGTTCGGCATCGGTGAGGTAGTACTCGGGCAGCTCGGTGATTTTGTCGAACAGCTGTGAGCCTCGTTCGTCATAAAAGTACTTGGGTGAGATTGTCTTCTGCACCTGGCTCAAACCTTCGACGATCTCTCTTAACTGCGGACTCATGATCCGGTTCCATCCTTCGCCAGGCGGATGCCAAGAAACTGCCAGCGGGCATCCGGGTAGAAAAAGCTGCGGTAGCTCGCCCTGATGTGGTCCGCCGCCGTAACGCAGGAGCCGCCGCGCACGGTCATTTGGTTACACATGAACTTGCCGTTGTATTCGCCCAGTGAGCCGGCCAGCGGCTTGAACCCGGGGTAAGGCGCATACGATGAGGAGGTCCACTCCCAGACATCGCCAAAGAACTGCGATGTGTCATTTGCCACGGGATGCCAATTGCCGGCGTCCATCAGGTTGCCCGCGACCGGCTGTTCGCCGGCCGCAAGCTCCCACTCGAACTCCGTTGGCAGACGCGCTCCCGCCCATCGGGCGAATGCATCGGCTTCGTAATAGCTGACATGGCAAACGGGCGAGTTCTCGACAATCTGCTGCATGCCGCCGAGCGTGAACTCCGACTCGAGCGACTGATCCCAGTACATGGGTCGCCGCCACTTGTTCTCGTTGACGGCTGCCCAGCCATCGGACAGCCAGAGATCCGATGTCGAGTAACCGTCATCTTCGATGAACTCACGATACTCGGCGTTCGTGACAAGACGATTGCCGATCCTGTGTTCGTGCAGCAACGCATCGTGACGCGGTGTTTCGTTATCGAAAAAGAAGCTATCGCCGGTCGCGCCGGTCGCGCCGATGCGGTGGACGCCACTGCGACCCGTTCTGAAACTGTAATTCGACACGGCTACGTCGGCCGACGTCGGCAGTGATGGCCGAACCGCGGGCTTGAGCGGATTGCATGAAAATACGTGCTTGATATCGGTCAGCAATAATTCCTGGTGCTGCTGTTCGTGATTAAGCCCCAGTGTCGTAAGCTGCGCGATCTCGTCATCAGTACCGCGCGTTTGCAGCAGCTGATGCATCGCCGTATCGACATAGGAACGGTACTCGAGCACCTGCTTGAGTGTGGGCCTCGACAGCAAGCCACGGTTGGCGCGCGCGTGCATCTTGCCGGCCGTGTAGTAATAGGAATTAAAAATATAGTGATAGCGGTCGTCGAAGCGCGCGTAGTTTGCAAGATTTGGCTCGAGCACAAAGCGTTCAAAGAACCACGTGACGTGCGCCAGGTGCCACTTCGTCGGGCTGACGTCGGGCATCGTTTGCACTACCGTGTCTTCGGGCTGCAAGTCCGCAATGAGGGATAACGTCAAGCCGCGAACGCTTTGATAGCGATCGGACAATACGTCGGTCGATTTGGGCTGGGCAGATAGCATCAAATTAGTGTAACGGCAGCTCGGTTTTCTTTTGTACGGTGCGAATGGCGACGCTCGAGTTGACGCGGGCAACACCGGGTAAACGTGTCAGGGCATCTCTGTGCAGGCGTTCGAAGTCGGCCATGTCGGATACGACGACGCGCAAGAGATAGTCGAATTCTCCGGTCATAAGATAACACTCCATGACTTCGGGAATATTGCGTACGGCCTGCTCGAAGGCCGCAAGCTCACTTTGTTCCTCGCGGTGCAGGCCGATATGCACGAATACGTTGCCGGAAAGCCCCACCTTGGGCTGGCTCACGAGTGCTGCGTAGCGATCGATCATGCCCGACTCTTCGAGCGCCCGGACCCGCCTGAGGCAGGCGGACTCGGAAAGGCTGACCAGCCCGGCGAGCTGCACATTGCTGATGCGGCCATCCTTTTGCAGCGCGTCGAGGATCAATTTGTCGTATTTGTCTAACTTCATGGCGTAATCTTGCTTTAAAAGTCAATTAAGAGACAGAAACTGCCATATTTACGCGTCTTTGTCAGTAATATTGCAAGCAAATGCGGCGATTTCCGCGCTATCGTGTGCAGACAACAATAGAATTCGGGGACGGGAGAGAGCCAGTGAAAGTCGGAGTACCTAAAGAGATCAAGACACTTGAGTTCCGCGTTGGCATGACGCCGGCTGGCGTCCATGAGCTTGTCGTCGATGGCCATGAAGTCGTCGTCGAGAAGAATGCCGGATCAGGCGTCGGATTCACGGATGCGGATTACGAAGCCGCGGGTGCTACCGTGCTGGCCACCGCTGAAGAAGTTTTCGCTGCCGCCGAGATGATCGTCAAGGTGAAGGAACCGCAGCTCAACGAATGCACGATGCTGCGTGAAGACCAGTTTCTGTTTACATACCTGCACCTTGCCGCAGATCCGGCGCAGACGGAGGCACTTGTAAAATCGGGTACGACGGCGATCGCTTACGAAACGGTCACTGCAAACGACGGTTCGCTGCCGTTGCTGACCCCCATGTCGGAAGTTGCGGGTCGTCTGTCGATCCAGGCCGGCGCGTTCGCGTTGCAAAAAGCAAACGGCGGGCGCGGTATTTTGCTCGGCGGCGTGCCGGGCGTAAGGCCGGCCAAAGTGCTGGTCGTTGGCGGCGGCGTCGCCGGCGCGAATGCAGCGGATATGGCGATCGGCCTGGGTGCCGCGGTCACGATTCTGGATCGCTCGCTACCACGGTTGAGGCAGCTCGATGACATCTGGGGCGGTCGCGTGCGCACGGTTTACTCGACGAAGCACATCATTGATGAACTCAGTGTGGAATCGGACCTCATCATTGGAGCAGTATTGGTTGCCGGTGCGGCTGCGCCGAAACTCGTTACGGCACAAAACGTCAAGGACATGAACACTGGTGCGGTTATGGTCGATATCTCGATTGACCAGGGTGGCTGTTTCGAAACCAGTCGACCGACAACGCACGCCGAACCGACCTATGTGGTCGATGAGGTCGTGCACTACTGCGTTACCAACATGCCGGGCGCTGTGCCACGCACGAGCACGTTCGCACTAACGAATGCGACGCTGCCGTTCGTGAAATCACTTGCGAATGCCGGCTGGAAGGACGCGCTGCGGCGTGACCCGCACCTGGCGAACGGTCTCAACGTTCATGCAGGGCATGTCAATCATGAGGCGGTTGCCCATGATCTCGGCTACCAGTATCTCTCCGCCGAGGATGCCCTCAAAGCTGCCTGACCCCTACATATCCCCCTCGGGATCAGGCATTTCTTAAGGCCGGGCTTTTGCCCGGCCTTTTTTTGATCGCAGAGCGCCTAATTAATGACATGGATTCGCGGGTCGACGCAATTCGCACCCGCCCGAATTCCATATTCGTACTCACCCGCAGGAAAATCGTCGGTTTTCCCTTTTTTCTTCGGGGCCAGAATAAGAATATTCTTGCTGTTCGGCCAGTTCCTGCCTGCGAGCCACCAATCATTGCTGGAATCCTTCGCAAAGATCTCTACGGAATCCTTCGCAATTTCCGAAGCCGACTCAAGGGTGAAAATAATAGCCCGACCTTTTTTGGCTTTTATACATTCAAATTGAACTGTCATCGTGTCCAAATAAATGGTGTTTTTTGGATCGTTCTTGTCATCTTCGCAGGTCTGCACAGGGATGGAAGTACATAGCGGAGTGCGCGGCATGGTCTGCGCCATGCATCCAGCCAGCATCCAGTTGAATGCCAGCAGAAAGATAATTTTCTTGTTCATTGTTATTTCTCCTTACTCGAGTGACTACTCCAAGCATAGTAGCTCTACGCTCATTCCGACAGGTTCAGGATTTCGTTGAAGCGTGCATTGCTCTGCAGGTTGGCAATATTGGGATCGCCGGCGAGCAATACGGTCGAATACCCGTGTTCAACCGCCGTCTCGAAAGCGTTCAGGGCATCCGTGTTGTTGCCGCCCCGATAGAGCATCAAACCATAAATGTAGTGTGCATAAGGATCCTGCGGCGCCAGCTCGATTGCTTTGTCTATCAGGTTTTTGGCCTCAATATGTTTAGCAAGCGAAGTCCTGATCCATGCGAGGTCCATCATCACCAGTGGATCGTTTGGATTAACCCGCATGGCAGCCATGGCCAAGGCCTCCGCTGTCTGGAATTCGCGTCGCGCCTCGTGCTCACGGCCGGCCACCCATAGCGCATCGCCCAGGTTCGAATGTGCAAGGTAATCATTCGGCTTCAGTTCTACTGCCTTGGTGTGGCTTTCGATAGCCGCCTCCGTCTCGCCAAGGTAGTACTGCATCATCCCGAGATTGCTGTAAGCACTTTGCGTTGGTTCGATTTCAATCGCTTTTTTATGGGCGAGCGCTGCGGAAGCCAAATTTCCCACTAACGTGTACGCGGCACCGAGATTCGAATAGCCATTCATGTCATTAGGCTCCAGTCCAACGACGTATTGATATTGCTCGACAGCTTCTTCATAACGACCGGATTGAAACAGAAAGGTACCCAGCCGGTTGAATGCCCTGCTATCGCCCGGATGGATATCGACGGCTTTGCGCAGGCTTGCTTCCGCTTCGTCAAGGCGTTTCAGCCGCGTATATATCGTCCCCAGCCCGGTGAGCGACTCAACGTTGGACGGGTCGATCGCCAGTGCTTTTTGGTACGCTGCTTCGGCGTCGTCCCACTGGCCCGTCGAACGATACAGGTCACCTAGCGCCGTGTGCACGATGTCGAGGTTGGGATTCAATGCCAGCGCCGTCGAACATGCGGATTTCGCCTGCGTAATGAATGAGGCGTCATCCGTCTCGTCATAGCCCTCGACAAACACGGTGCATTTGCCGGCCAGCGCGGCGGCATATTCCGGATCGACGGCCAGGGCTGCGTCGAACCAGCCGAGCGCCGATGCAACGGTGTCAATGGACATGGGTTGCCGCAGAGCCTCGATGCCTTGGCGGTACAGGACGTAGGCATCCAGCGACGGATCCTCGATAACTTTCAACGAGGAGGAACGCAAGCCGGGGGGGAGCGCGACGCGAACATTTGCGACTGTGAGGCTGGTGATTTCATCGCGAATGTCGAAGAAATCCTCGCGCGTTCGATCGAATTTGCGCGCCAGCACGTGAAAACCGTTTTCCGAATCGATCATCTGTACCGTCACGCGCATCTTGTCAGCAGCCATCTCGACGCTGCCCTCTAGGTACATTGCGACGCGCAGGCGTTTGCGAACCTCTTGCGACGCACTGTTCGGTGCCAGCGAAAACGAATCGCCGCGGGAGGCGACCCGCAGGCCGGGAACGCGCGACAATTGCGTAATGACATCGTCGACAAGGCCGTTGGCGAAAATCTGTGTTTCGCTGCTGCCATCCAGGTTCAGGAAGGGCAGGACGGCGAACGAGTTTTCGCCGATCGGTGGCAGCTGAGCTTCGGGGACGAGCGCGATACGTTCAGGCCGTTCCGCTTCCGGCAAACCAATGCTCTGGTCATAGGCGTAAACACCGATCGCAGCAATGCCGAGCGCGCCGATTACCGACAGGTAAGTGCGGCTGAAGCGACGCCTGCGCGCGTCGGCCGCAGAAAGTTTGTGTATGACGGCGCGACCGTCCCGAAACTCGAGGTACCAGGACACAATGACCGCAATTGGAAATCCTGCTATGACGAGGGCCGTCACAAATGTTGCGGCCCACTCGGGCAAATGCAGTTGTGAAAAAACGATGTCGGCGACTTGTATCAGCAACCAGCCGACTATCAGGTACGCGAGCGCCGTCTCAATTACCCCGCGACGCTTTAGATTCTCGAACAGGCCGATATCGCCGGGGTGAGCTCCACCTGTCGCCCCAAGGACAACCGAGGCGCTGTGATCAGCCGCGAGCTCAGGCTTGATGATCAGCCGATAACCACGCTTCGGAAGGGTCTGGATAAACGTGGGGTTATCCGCACGGTCATCGAGCGCATGACGAATTTCGCTGATCGCGTGGCCAAGGGCCTCCTGGCTGCCCTTACCCGAACCCCACACGGCTTTCAGCAGCTTATTGCGGGTTACGAGTTCGCCGGGGTCGCTGGCCAGGCAAAGCAACACCTCAACCGCCTTGGGCGGCAGGTGTTGCTCGCCGTCCCGCCCGGAGACCCGTCCTTTCAATGGCTCGACAAGAATGTCGCCGAGATAGAAACCCTGTAATAGATCAGAATTCAACGTGCTGCCCGGTTTTGCCCCACTAATCAGAGCATAGCACCGTGACAGGCCTCATCCCGCGGGATCGGGCACTTCGCCCTTGACTGGCGGGCAGCCCACCGGTCTAATACCCCGCTCGTTCGGGCTGGCAGCAGCGGCCTGTAGGAGCGGCCACTGGCCGCGACCAGACTGAACGCCTATGCGAATGACCAGGAAAGGACTTCGACCCCGCATCCGCGTTGCCCTCGATCGCCCTCCGGCAATGGGCGGGTTTCGGCGCGTGCTGCCGTTTCGGCGTTCCTGGTTTGCCATCGCCCTCGTTACCGTTTTTGACCTGATCTTCCTGATCCCGGCGATCATCACATTTCGGGAAGCGGCTAACGCGTGGGCGGGGTTCAACGATTTGTTCGACCTGGTGGCCGCGCTGTTCCTGAGCGCCTGGTTGCTCGGCTGGTCCTTCGCCCCGCTGGCACTGACGCTGGTGCTGCTGCTGATGCTGTTCGGCCGCGAAGTCATCAGCGTCGCTCCGGGGCGCCTCAAGCTGTTCCTGGGTCTACCGGGCGTCGGTGCTACTGCGGAGTACGACGTTGCCAGGATGCGAAATTTTCGCCTCGAAACACCGCTACCGAAATCATCCCGATCCTGGCGCGGTGAGCACCTCGCTTTTGATTACGGCGCCAACACGGTGCGGCTTGGCTCCGCTGTCGATGCCGCCGAACTCGAAGCGATAAGGCGCGCAATCGAGTCGGCCAGCGGCATGACGATACGGCAAGGGGACGCGACGCCCGAGGAGCTGGAAGAGACCTGGAAGACTCCCGGCGCCGCGAAGATACAGACTGCCTTCGAGTCGCCACAGACCGGACCAGCGATTAACAGCCCACCGGTGACGTTAAGCTCGGCCTCGACGCTCGCGCTGATCGCCGCCAACCTCGTGCCGCTCCTTGGCGCCGCCTTCTTCGGCTGGAAACTGAGCGATGTGATGGTGCTGTACTGGGCGGAAAGCGCCGTCATCGGCGTGTTCAACGTCTGCAAGATCATCGTCGTCGGCCGCTGGCTGGCGTTGCTTGCCGCACCATTTTTCATCAGCCATTTCGGCGCGTTCATGGCCGTACACTTCCTGTTTCTCTACGGACTGTTCATCCAGGGACCGGGCGACTGGTCCGGCGGCGACCTGGTCGATGTCCTGCGGGTCTTCACGGAGTTGTGGCCGGCGCTGGTCGTGCTGTTCGCGAGCCACGCGCTGTCGTTTTTCCTCAACTTTCTTGGCCGCAACGAATACCGTGAACGGACGATGGAAAACCTGATGTCGGAGCCATACTCCCGCATCATCTTCATGCACCTGGTGCTGATATTCGGTGGCGGACTGACGCTTATACTCGGCGAGTCGACGCTGGTACTGCTGCTCGCGATCGCGGTGAAAATCTGGATCGATGTGCGGGCGCACCTTGCGCAGCGGGAGGGTAAACGACCGACGGAGTGAGCGAGAGGCATTTGAGGGTCCGTTTCAAGGCGGGTGCTGAGGCCTGGCGGCGGAAGTCGAGTGGTACCGCCCACTTTACCTGTACCGGGTTGACTCACAAGGCATGCGCCGGTTTAATACCCCGCTCGCCGCGTATGGCCAGTGTAGCGGGGTTGTACAACGACAAGGTAGGCAAGGACTGAAAATTTGGCCAGGTAGCTCAGTTGGTAGAGCAGCGGACTGAAAATCCGCGTGTCGGTGGTTCGATTCCGCCCCTGGCCACCATCTTATTCGAGCACGGTCAGACACTTAGCGAATAGGTGTCTGGCCGATTGTCTTTGCCGTGTGCCAGATTTGTGCCAGCCGCAGAAATTCCCAAATCTCAAATGTCGATGTCTCGCGATATCTTGAGTGCGTCGTCCAGATCGAGCCCAAGGTATCGTACAGTATTCTCGATCTTCTTATGCCCCAGCAAGAGTTGGCACGCCCGTAGATTCTGAGTCTTAC
>CAMYLB010000054.1 GCA_947259145.1 uncultured Woeseiaceae bacterium | reverse complement strand
TCAGCACCCACCAGATTCGGAGCGGTAGTTCAGTTGGTTAGAATACCGGCCTGTCACGCCGGGGGTCGCGGGTTCGAGTCCCGTCCGCTCCGCCACTGATAAAAAAGTCCCGGGTCCTCATGGACCCGGGACTTTTTTTTGGCTGTAGGAGCGGCCATTGGCCGCGACCTGTAGGAGCGCGCCCTGGCGCGCGACCAAGAGCAGCCTTTCGGCTGCCGCTTCGCTTCGCGGCCTGGCATTGTCCCCGCATGGGGAGGCCGCTCCTACGGTCTTTCGAATCAGGCAGCCTTGCGGCTGCCGCTGCGCTTCGCGGCCATTGGCCGCTCCTACTAGTGGCCTCCTCGACCCACGTCAGCTAGAATCGCTCGCCCACAAGAGAGACACACAAATCATGCTGCAAAAAATTCGCGAAAAATTCACCGGCTGGATCGCGATCTCGATCCTGGCCCTCATTGGTTTCTCCTTCGTCTTCGTTGGCCTGAACTACAGCTTCATCGGCCAGAGCTATGCGGCGAAGGTCGATGGTGTCGACATCGGCGTCAACCAGTTCGAGAATGCCTATCGCGAGCAGCTGCAGGAAAATCCGCAGTTGGCCCAGCTGCCCGAGGAATATCGTCAGCAGCTGCGCAGCAATATTCTCGAGCAGCTGATTCAGCAGCGCGTCATCGACAACTACCTCGACAAAGCCGGCTACCAGATCAGCGACGAGGACGTGACGGCCATGATTCAGCGGGCACCGGAATTCCAGGTGAACGGCAAGTTCGACATAGAAACGTATCGCACGCTGCTCGCCCAGGCTGGTTACGAACCCGCGAGGTTCGAAGCCGCACAGCGACAATCCCTGCGTCGCCAGCAGCTGCAGCGCTCCATTCGTGGTTCGGCGCTCGTGTCACCGGCTCAATACCGCCGTTTCCTGAACCTCGCGGCGGAACAGCGCGTCGTGACGCTGGCAACGATCGACCCTGACGCTGTTGCGAACGAAGTGGCCGTGACCGACGAAATGATCACGACGTTCTACGATGACAACCCGACCCTATATCAACTACCGGAAACGGCCGATGTCGAGTACGTGGAGATATCGCGCGACGATATCGCCGCAACCGTAAGCATCAGTGAGCAGGAGTTGCAGGAATACTACGAATTCAACAAAGAACGCTACGTGCAGGACGAACAGCGCCAGGCACGTCATATCCTGGTTCCGATCGCTGACGACAAAGACGCCGCCGAAGCGACGGCGAGTGAACTACTCGCCCGCGCGGAGGCCGGTGAGTCGTTTGAAGACCTGGCCCGCGAATACTCCGCCGACGGCGGTACGGCGGCCCAGGGTGGCGATCTTGGCGTGCTGACGCGTAGCCAGTTGCCCGGTGAGCTGGGTGCTTCGATTTTCTCGATGGCCGAAGGCACGATCGAAGGTCCGGTCAAGACCGACTTCGGCTACCACATCATTCGGCTCGACCGCATTATTGAGCGCGGCCCCTTACCACTGGATCAGGTTCGCGGCGAATTGACGACGGAGCTGCAGGATCAGCAAGCCGAAAACAGCTTCCGCGAACTTGAACGCAAGCTGTCGGATGCGTTGTTCGATGCGACTGACATTCGTGCATTGGCCGCGACGGTCGGCACCGAGGTTAAAACGGCCACCGGTGTCACACGACTCGGCGGCGGAGACTTTGGCAGCAACCCGGCCGCGATTGAAGCCATATTCGATGAAGCGGTTCTGGCCGGCGATTTGCTGTCGGAGGTCATCGAACTCGATGCAAACCGTACTGCCGTATTCACGGTAAGCAATCATGTAGAGGCGCAACGTCAGCCGTTGGATGACGTGCGTGAGGCCATTGTTGAAACGATGAAAGCGCGGCAGGCGGAAACACTCATGGCCGAGAAGGCCGAGCAAATGCTCGCAGCACTTGCTGCCGGTGAAGAATTTGCGGCGGCGGCCGAAAGCATTGGTGCAACCGCGGCAGCATCAACTGCAATTTCACGCAATGCCGAAGGATTCGACCAGTCCGTTGCTGTGGCCGTGTTTACAGCATTGAAACCGACTGCAGGCAAGCCGAGCCGGGGCAGCACACGTAACGACAGCGGTGGCTACACGGTTTACAGTCTCGACGCCGTGATGCCGGGGCGGCCTGAGTCCATCCCGTTGGACGACAGAGACGCCGGCAAAATGCAGCTGGCTGACCAGTCCGGAGTCGGCGATTTCGTCGCTTTTGTTCAGGCGCTGCGGGCGAATGCCGACATCGCCATCAACCGGGACGTGCTGGCCGCACAAGACCTCTTCCAGTAAGGGCTCTCAACTACCAAGAACACCACCGCAGCAATCAAACAGACCCTAAGAGGTAGACGCGGACTTCGCCGAGATGTGCGGCAGATGTATTTCGTCGACGATCCCGGCGTCGGGATCGTAGAAAATTCCCTCGTCCAGGCTGCCCTCACTCTTGGCGACGATGGTCGTGATCGCCGCATCACCGGTAACGTTGACGGCGGTACGCATCATGTCCAACAGTCGGTCGACGCCCATGATCAGCGCGATGCCCTCCACGGGTAA
>CAMYLB010000053.1 GCA_947259145.1 uncultured Woeseiaceae bacterium | reverse complement strand
TCCAACTGGAAAGCGACATTCATGATCGAGTTTCCCGAAGTCGAAGAACGCCGCGCGATGCTGTCGCAACTGCGGGGCGTCGAAAACCGGGTTTATGTCCAGGTTGTCGATTTTGATCGCGTTTATGCAATCGCTGATGAAGATCTCGAACGCAGCGATGACGACAAGACGTCCGCCGTACATTTCTTGCGTTTCGAGATGCCGGTGGAACAGGTTGCTGCGTTGAAAGGCGGTGCGTCGCTGGTTGCCGGCATCGATCACGAGAGCTATCGCGTGGAAGTCAGCCCGGTTGCTGACAACATTCGTCAATCGCTAATTGCCGATTTCGACTGAGAGTTCGACTGAAATTCTTCGCTGTCGCCCGATTATTGCGGGTGCACCCGCTATTCATTCAGGCTAGAATTCCGCCGGACACCCTTCTGGCAATTTGATAACTGGCCATCTGATTGATGAGTAAACGATACTCGAACCTGTTCGGCGTCGGCCGGGCATGTACACCGACACCACGCGGCCGAACCACCTGGCTCACGAGGTGATCGACAACAGTATCGACGAAGCTCTGGTCGGCTACTGCAAGAAACTCGAAGTCACGATTTTCAAAGATGGCTCACTCGAAGTCATTGACGACGGCCGTGGCATGCCCGTCGACAAGCACCCCAAGGAAAAAATTCCGGGCGTCGAACTGATCCTCACGCGACTGCATGCCGGCGGAAAATTCTCGAACGAAACTTATCAGTACTCGGGCGGCCTGCACGGCGTCGGCGTGTCCGTCGTGAACGCGCTATCGAAGAATCTCGAGGTGTGGATTCGTCGGGGTGGCAAGGAATACAACATGAGCTTCGCCGGTGGCAAGAAGCGCGGCAAGCTCGAGGTGGTGGGCACGGTCGGCAAGGCGAATACGGGTACCACGCTGCGATTCTGGCCCGATCCTCAGTACTTCGATTCGGCAAAATTCTCCGTCGGGCGCCTGAAGCATGCGCTCCGCGCCAAGGCCGTTCTGTGTCCTGGCGTCACGGTGCGCCTGAAAATCGAAAAGCCCAAGGAAAAGTTCGAATGGTGCTATTCGGGCGGTCTCGAAGAGTATTTACTCGAGGAAATTGGCGGCGGAGAGACGCTTCCGGCAGAGCCGTTCTCGGGCAGCCTGACGGGTAACACTGAGGCCGCCGACTGGGCACTCGTGTGGACGACTGACGGTGGGGCCAGCGTCACAGAAAGCTATGTCAACCTGATCCCGACACCGCAGGGCGGAACGCACGTCAATGGCTTGCGGACGGGCCTGACAAACGCGATACGCGAGTTTTGTGATTTCAGAAACCTGCTGCCACGAGGCGTGACAATTGCCCCGGAAGATGCCTGGGACGGGCTCAGTTTTGTGTTGAGTACCAAGCTCGAAGATCCGCAGTTCTCGGGGCAGACCAAGGAACGCCTGTCGTCACGCGAGTCAGCGGCGTTCGTCGCAGGTGTGATCAAAGACAATTTCTCGCTGTGGCTGAATCAGCATCCCGAAACCGGCCAAGCTCGCAGACTGTACCTCCCAGGAGCCAGCGCTTTGCGAGATCTTCCTCGTTGAGGGCGATTCCGCGGGCGGCTCGGCCAAGCAGGCGCGCGATCGCAATACCCAGGCCATCATGCCGCTGCGCGGCAAGATCCTGAACACCTGGGAGGTCGACTCCGCCGAGATTCTGGCGTCCCAGGAAGTGCACGACATTTCGGTCGCACTCGGCGTCGACCCGGGTGACAGCAGCCTGGACGGACTTCGTTACCACAAGATCTGCATACTGGCAGACGCAGACTCCGACGGCCTGCACATCGCAACGCTGCTCTGCGCACTGTTTCTGCGACACTTCCGGGAGCTGGTGATGGCCGGTCACGTTTATGTCGCAATGCCACCGTTATACCGCGTCGATGTCGGCAAAGAAGTCTATTACGCGCTGGACGAAGGTGAGCGCAAGGGCATTCTCGATCGTATAGAAGCCGAGAAGAAACGTGGCAAGGTTTCCGTCACACGTTTCAAGGGCCTGGGCGAGATGAATCCGGCGCAGCTCAGGGAAACCACGATGAATCGCGATACGCGCAGGCTGGTGCAACTCACCGTCAGCGCCGAAGACAAAGCCGAGCAACTCATGGACATGCTGCTCGCCAAGAAACGTGCAAAAGACCGTCGCAAATGGCTTGAAACCAAGGGCGACTTGGCTGAAGTATGACCGCATACAGGCCCTAAACATGCAAAATAGTCTCAACCTCGAGGGCGTCGAACGACAGGCGCTCAAGGATTACACCGAGAAGGCCTACCTCGATTACTCGATGTATGTGATTCTCGACCGCGCATTGCCACAAATCGGTGATGGCCTGAAACCGGTGCAACGCCGCATCATTTACGCGATGAGTGAGCTCGGCCTTTCGGCCAGTTCCAAGCCGAAGAAATCGGCGCGCACGGTGGGTGATGTGATCGGCAAATTTCACCCACACGGAGACTCCGCCTGTTACGAAGCCATGGTATTGATGGCGCAGGACTTTTCGTACCGATATACCGTAATTGACGGGCAGGGCAACTGGGGATCGACTGACGATCCCAAGTCGTTTGCGGCCATGCGTTACACCGAATCCCGGTTGACGCCGTATGCCAAGAGCCTGCTGCAGGAGCTTGGCCAGGGAACGGTCGACTGGGTGCCGAACTTCGATGGCACGATGAACGAGCCCGTGGTTCTTCCGGCGCGCCTGCCGAATTTGCTGCTCAACGGCACCACCGGCATCGCGGTCGGCATGTCGACCGATGTGCCACCGCACAATCTCAATGAGGTGGCCAGCGCTCTCGTGCACTTGCTCGACAATCCGAAAGCCACGATCAAGCAACTCATGAAGCACATCAAGGCGCCTGACTATCCGACCGGCGGGGAACTCGTCTCGTCCCGCGACGAAATCCTGGACATGTACATGACCGGTAGCGGCACGCTGCGTTTGCGCGCGTCTTACAAAATCGAGAATGGCGACATTATCATCAACTCGCTGCCGCACCAGATTTCCGGCAGCAAGATTCTCGAGCAGATCGCGGCGCAAATGCGCAACAAGAAGTTGCCCCAGGTTGACGACCTCAGAGATGAGTCAGATCACGAAGACCCGACACGCCTTGTAATCAGCAAGAAGCGTGGCGTCGATGTCGAACAGCTGATGTCGCATTTGTTCTCGACAACATCGCTCGAGCGCACGACACGAGTCAACATGAACATTATCGGGCTGAACGGCAAGCCGCGGCTGTTCAATTTGCTCGAGCTGCTGAAAGAGTGGCTCACGTTTCGCAAGGACACGGTAAAGAAGCGCCTGGGCTACCGCCTGCAGATCGTCAATGATCGCCTGCATGTACTCGATGGCCTGCTGGTCGCGTACCTGAACATCGACGAAGTGATTGCAATTATTCGCAAAGAGGACGAACCAAAGCCGGTTCTCATGAAGCGCTTCAAGCTCGGTGATATTCAGGCCGAAGCAATCCTCAACCTGCGCTTGCGAAACCTCGCCAAGCTCGAGGAAATGAAGATCCGCGGCGAGCAGGACGAGCTCGGGGAAGAGCGCGATGTATTGAAAAAAACATTAAACAGTGCCGCACGTCTGAAGACGCTTATCAAGAAAGAGATACTCGCGGATGCGGAAGCCTACGGCGATGACCGTCGAACCCAGATCGTCAAGCGCGAAGCCGCACAGGCGCTTGACGAAACGGAATTGGTCGCGAGCGAACCGGTCACTGTCGTGTTGTCACAGGCCGGCTATGCACGCGCCGCCAAAGGGCATGAGATCGATCCAACGACGCTCAGTTACCGGTCCGGTGTTACAGCGTCATCGCAGGCACATTACCTACGGCACGTGGGCAGGGCGAACCGCTGTCGAGTCGTTTCAAGCCACCTGACGGCGCCGCCTTCTGTGGCGCCATGATTGGCGATGCTGAGAAGAAGTACCTGCTTGCGAGCGATGCCGGCTATGGATTCGTCGCCACGCTGGGCGACCTGGTGTCGCGCAACAAGGCGGGCAAGGCGATTCTGCGAGTTTCGGCGGGCGGCAAAGCCGTTGTGCCATCGCCTGTCCCCGCTGGAAAGGAGTGTCTGATAGCCGCCGTCAGCTCAATTGGTCGGCTGTTGGTATTCGAAATGGACGAGCTGCCTGAACTTGCAAAAGGCAAGGGCAACAAGCTCATCAATATTCCCGGCAAGAAATATCTAAGTGGTGAGGAAAAAATGGTGGCGGCCGCGGTTATTCCCGAAGAGGGCAACCTGCAGGTGCATACTGGCACGCGAATCATGACCATCCGCTGGGATGATATCGACGATTATTACGGGGAACGCGCGCTGCGTGGCAGCCTGTTGCCGAAGGGGTGGCGTAAAGTCGAGCGCTTGGTCGGCATCGAGTAGGCCACTTCCAACCCCCACCACCCTCACTGTCACTCTCACAATGGCGGCGATCGCGGCGAAGTCTTGCTAGCTCCAGCTGCGCAACGTCGCTTCGCAAGACTTCGCCGCGCTCGCCACCTCAGTACGCAACGTCCGCCTGCCTCACGCAGGTGGGGGGGTAGGGAGTCTAGGCGCCTTTGGTGCCCGACTTGCCGCCGTCGACTTCCATTTCCGTCGTTTCGTCGTCGTTCTCGGCGACGGGCATCTCGATCGTAGCCGCTTCGTGAATGCCGGTTTCGCCCGCGTCGTCTGTGTCCTCATCGCGTGCCGGCATTTGCGCCGTGGAATCGATCTCGGTGACGGACGCAAGCGGCGGCATTTCGACCGTCACACCGGTCGTGGATCCGTCGTCTGGCTGTTCGCCATCGAGATTTTTGGCCATTTCCGCGGCGGCGCGCTTGATTTCCATGTTCAGCGCCTGCGTCGCCGTCAGCTCGTCCTCGTAATCCTGCTCGAGGATGGTCAAATCTACTTCATCGTTGATCGTATAAGCGTCGGTCTCACCATCGACGTCCTCGGGAGTGACTTCGATCGCCTTCAGGTCGCGTCCTGTGATGTCCTCCGGCTGCGGCATCTTCGTTGCATCGAGAATGACTGACAGGTCGTAATCATCGTCATCGGGAAGAACTTCGCTGTCGAGTATCGTTTGTTCGTCGGTGTGCAAGGGTGACAGCATGTTGGTGTCGTCGGCCGCCGATATCGACGGTTCAGGCTCGAAAGGCAGTTCGATATCGATCTCTGTCGTCGACGCAAAGCCGAAATCCGAAGCGACCTCCATGTCCCCGCTTGCACCAAGTCCGGTACCCAGTTCGAGATCGGCGTCCAGCGTGAGGTTCTCTTCGGTAGGGGAGTCGTCGTCCAGATCGAAGTCTGCAATTGCTGCGTGATGTCCTGTGTCCACGTCCGTGGCGCGACGTGCCGGCTGATCGGCTATGGGTGCTTCGCCGGGGCGTCCGCGCAAGAGTCGGCCGAATAGCAACAGGCCAAGGATGATTGCAATGCCACCCCCCACCAGCCACATCAGCCAGGAAGTCGTCGAAGCAGGCGACGTCGGCCTGCTTGTGTTGATGATGGCGGTTGGGACATTTGTCGATGAAGAACGGGTCGTCGGCCCTTCAAGTTCGGTATCCGGGATAACGATGGTCTCGCTCGTGGTTTCTTTGCCATCGACAAACGGATTGTCGGTACCGAGTACGACGTCTCCGGGGCTCAGATCGACTGTCGTGTCGCCAACGGCTGCTGCTGCTGCCGTTTCGGCCGGAATGACCTCAGCTGTTTCTACGGTCGCAGTCGTCGTGCTCGATACTGTCTCTGCGAGATTCTGCTGCGTGGGGCTTTCGGTTGACGTGACGCTCTCAGTTGCGGGCACGCGCGCGGCCGAAGCCACACTGCTGGTTGCTGCCACCGAGATAACGGGTTCGCTGCCGTCGAAACTGGGGATGGTCAGCAAGCTGCCAGCCTTTAGTTTGTTTGGATCGTTACTCATGAACGCGTCGGGATTCGCATCGAAAATCGCGGTTGCAGCTGGCCAGAGGCCAACAGGACGATTTTCGATTCGCTCTGCTATGCGCGACAGCGAGTCGCCAGGCTGAACGCGGTAGCGCGCGGACTTGCTAATAGGTTCTCGTGTGGCCGTGCGAGCCGCTGGTGTGCGTCGCGTCGCAACGGCTGCGCGTTGTGTGGCTACGGGTGTTGATCGGCGCGCGGGTGCAACAGGCGTTGCCGCGGTGGCCTGGACCACGGCCTGCTCGTCCTGCGCTGCTCCTGCCGGATCGATAAACAGCATGTACTCGCGGCTCAGGTTCGCGGTGTAAGCGCAGTCGACGACAACTTGTGCGGCGACCATCGGTTCGCGCATGGCCGTATTGCCGCTTAATACGATGTTGCCGTTTGCAACACTGATTGTGGCGCGGCCAATACCCGGGAGTCCGCTGGCCAGCGCACCGGCACCCAGTGTCACGCAGGAGCTGGTCAATTGCTCGTTAGGTGCCAGCGCAAAGGCAATGCTCGCGCGTAGCGGCTGCCCGAGTCGCGACTGTACGGTCAGGTCACCGAGTTCGAGCGCACTGGCCGGCAGGCCGGCGAGGCTGCCGCCGACAGCAACGAGCGGCAATATCGTTCGTTGCGCGCGCGTTGCGATGCGGCTCTTTCGGTTCTGCTTGGACGGTGCTTGTTTCACAGTCGGATTCCCTGCTGGCATAGTGATGAATAGATTACGACTCGGTTGATCTTTAAAACATGACGCCATTCTATGTTTTGACAATAGGTAGCTGTTAGCGAAGGGTTCCGCCGATGAAGTGTGATACGAGTCACACTTTCAAAGCAGCGGCCGGGTGGAGCAGGCCTAGCCGTTGTTTGCGGTCGCCAGCCCGGCGAGCGTAGTTGGCCCAGCATCGCCGGAATTCTCAAGCACCACTTCCGGCTCGTGAACATAATGTCCCTGCATGAAGTCCAGCCCGAGCTGGAACAGTACGGCCATGGCGTTGGCATTCTCAACGCGCTCGGCGATAGTCTTGATGTTACGTTGCTTGGCGGCACCGACAATCTTGCTGACAGCGTTCTGAACCGTTTTGTCGGTAGTCAGCGTGTGCATGAGCTCACCGTCGATCTTGATGTAGTCCGGTTTTAACAGATCGAGAATCTGGAAACGCTCCCGATCGATGCCGTAGTGTTCGATGGCGAATCCAATTCCGAGTTTACGAGCATGACTGACGATTTGCTTTGTCTGCTTGATGTGCTTGGCGGCATCGCGTTCGGGTACCTCGAGAACCAGTCGTGAGCAATCGAACCTGTCTCCGTCGAGTTCTTGTTCGATCCAGGCGGCGGTTGATGAATCTGTTAGCGACTGTCGCGACAGACGAACAAACACCCGGTCAGCGTTGTTCTTGGCGCAGAAATGGGTGGCCGCTTTAAGCATCCAGCGGTCGATGTTTTTCATCATGTTATTGCGTTCCGCGGCTGGCAGGAACTCTGAGGGCAACACCGAGTTGCCCTGCTCGTCGATCATGCGAACCAGGAGGTCATACATTTGTATGGAATCGCTGCGCAGTCCCGCAATAGGTAACTGTGCCAGGCGGAAGCGGTTTTCCATGAGCGCTGCTTTGAGATGTCTTACCCAGATGGCGTCGAATTCACGTTGCTTGGTATCTTCTTCGGCGCTGTCGCTCAGGAACGATCCGTTGCCACCGGCCTCCTTGCCAATCTCGTGTGCCGCGATTGTCGCAGCGATGAACTCTTCGAGACTGCTGAACACTTCGCTGACAGCACAGGACCCGACCGAACACGTCATGGACGTCGACTTGTCCTCGATTTCAAATGTCATGTTGCCGATATGGTCAACCAGCTGTTTGCCCCATACCTGTGCGTCCCTTGCGGTGCCGCGCTCGAGCAACACCATGATTGATGTTCCTTCGAAACGTCCGGCCACATCGCGTGGATGCATGCGTTTGCGAACCTCCTCGGCGAACAGGCCGAGAATCTCCTCAGAAGCCAGGATGCCGATCTTGTCTTTGAGGTCGCTAAATCTGTCGGGTTTGATGTAAGCGAGACAATGAGTACCGGATGCGGGTCTTCGTTTGAGCCGCTTGGTTATCCGTTCGAGGAACTGGGCGCGATGAAAGAACAACATCGTCGGATCGCGCTTCAGGGCATCATGGACGAGTTTGGTCGGTTCTTCAGCAATCTGCAGGCGTGGCGCGATTCGGATTTGCACGCACGAGCCATCATCGAGGTCGATCTTGCCGAACTGCAGATGCAGCTCCTCGGCATCGCCAGAGTCGATGTGGGCTTTGACGATGAGCTTTTCGCCTTTCTGCCACTTGCCCTGCACGGTGGCGACCAGTGCGCCCTTGAGGGCCGGCTGACTCTCGGACTCGAAATAATCCATGACGGGGGTGCCGATCAGCTCGTTCTTGTCCTTGAGCATGAATGTCTGCAGCCACGAGTCGTTAACGTCTACGAAGATGCCTTCCTGCACGAGAGCAATCGAGCTGCTGGAATAGTCCCTGTGATCTTTGAGCTGACGTTTGTATTCGGTCGCCGACTGGAGCGTCGAGTTCAAGGCGCGTTCGACCCGCAATGCGCGAAGCTCGCGACTAACGACCGATTGCAGTCGTTTCTTGAGGCGCATGGACACGAGATCACAGGCTCCGGCGCGCATGGCGCTCTCGATGTCCGATTCCTCGGCCTTGTCCTGCATCGCGATGACAGGCAGTTCCGGGTTGTAGCGTTCTTTCTGCTTGACGACCTGGCGAATCTTATCGGGATAGTGATCGCAATTCAGAATGAGTAGCTCGACGTTTTCGGCGGACAGCGTGTCGGCTAACTTGTTGGAACTGGATATCCAATGGCAATGCGCGGCGTGGCCTGCATCGCGCAGCGTACTGTTAATTAGCTGAACATCGTCCTGATTGGTGGTCAGGACGGCTATGGAGATGCTCTGGCGCCCGTTCAAATCCAAATCCCTGGCAAGGTCGGGTTGTCTCGTGATATCCGTATGCTGTCAAAGGAGTCTAGTCAGAACGGTCGCCGTAGTCCCGACCCGGATCTCAAAACCGTGACATCCATCATGTTTCCGGTCGTTTTGGTGGAATTTCGGTCCGAAAATGGCGCTAGCGCGGCGTAAAGACTCGGGTATGATAGCGCCTCGCCGCTGGCGGGCGGACAGTAAACAGGGCGACAAACATGGCTAATTACAGCACCAGTGAATTCAAATCCGGGCTGCGCATCATCATCGATCGCGATCCGTGCATTATTGTTGAGAATGAGTTCGTCAAGCCGGGCAAAGGCCAGGCGTTCAATCGCGTCCGGATACGCAACCTGAGAACCGGTAAGACGGTCGACAAGACCTTCAAATCAGGTGAATCGGTAGAAGCCGCCGACGTGATGGACACGCAGATGCAGTTCCTCTACGCCGACAGCGAGTTCTGGCACTTCATGGTCGCCGATACCTTCGAACAATATGCGGCTGATGCAAAAGCGGTGGGCGACGCAAAGGACTGGATCACAGACGGCGATGTTTGCGACATTACGCTCTGGAATAATTCGCCGATCATTGTCAACGCCCCCAATTTCGTCGAGCTCGAAATCACAGAGACCGATCCCGGTGTCAAAGGTGACACCGCCAGCGGCGGTGTCAAACCGGCAACGTTGTCGACGGGTGCTGTTGTTCGAGTTCCCCTGTTCGTGGACCAGGGCGAGATCATCAAAGTCGATACACGCTCACGGGAGTACGTCGCGCGCGTCAAATAAAGCGCTTGTGGGTTCCCAGCCGCACGCGTAGCTGTGACTAAAGCAGCCTGTAGTCCGAATCTGTCATTGCTCTGCCTCGAATGAAAACGTAATGACGTCGCCTATGTCGTCGGTCCTGTCATGAATCATCTGCAGGCGCTCGAATCCCATCGCGACGCCTGCGGAGGCGGGCAGTCCGGCCTGCAGCGCGGCCAGCAATGAACGATCGTGCGGACGCGCCGTGCGATTGCGACGACGCCGATCCGCGTTGTCCGCGTGCATTCGTTGCAACTGTTCTTCTGCATCCACAAGCTCGACGTAACCATTAGCCAGTTCGAGCGCGCCGAAAAAAACCTCGAACCGATCGGCGACACGCGGCTCATCAGGACACAAGCGTGCCAGTGCCGCCTGACTCGCCGGGTAATGCTGCAACACAGTCAGCCGGTGAGTGTCGAACCCGGGAGCAATGAGGGTAGCCAGCAAGAGGTCGAGCCAGTCATCGCGTTCGTCACCGAGGGCCTTTCGCAGGTCACTGTCGGCGCTCGCGGCATCTGCCAGTTCGTCGATGGTGGCGGTCAGAGGATCGACGTTGACGATTTGCAGAAAGATGTCGCGATAGTCGTATTGGTGTGGTTTTGCAAGTTCATCGGTATTCAGCGCGGCCGCGATCAGTTTTATCGTGTCATCGACAATGTCTTGCAGGCCGAAGCCCAGGCGATACCATTCAATCATCGTGAATTCCGGCTGATGACGCGGGCCCGATTCACCGTCGCGGAACACGCGGCAGATTGAAAAGATGTCCGGATAGCCTGCGCTGAGCAGGCGTTTCATGCAGACCTCGGGTGAGGTGTGCAGATACAGCGGCCGTTGGCTGACAAGGCACTGTTGAATCTCGAAGCTCTCGATTTGCGTATCGCTGACCGCGTAACTACTGAGCGCCGGCGTATCGACCTCCAGAACGTCCGCGGCATCGAAGCAGGCGCGAATGCGCCGCATCATTGCGGCTCTGTTCCTTGCGGCCTGAATGCCAGAGGCGGGCGGCCGGTCTGTCATTTCATGGCGACCGATAGCGTTCCAATTGGCTGACCCATGCGCACGGTTTCACCAGATTCGAGATTCTCATGCCATTCGCAAACACCATCGGGCAGCAGGACAATGACCGTTGAGCCCATGTTGAACCAGCCGAGCAGGTCGCCCTTTCGAACCCTGGTCTCGTGCCCCGAAATATCGATGACGTCGACGGCACCGGCTTTGCGCGGCCGGATTTCCCCTGACCAGGGCGTTGAGATACTTCCCACGTTGAGTGCGCCGACAAGAATGACGACAGCCGGTCCGTGCGCTGTTCTGAAATGCATGATGAGTCGTTCGTTGCGCCGAAACAGCCCCGCGACTTTCGAAACGGTCGCTGCATTCACGCTGAAGAGATCCCCGGGAACGTATCGCGCAGCGACTAGCTCGCCGTCGAACGGTGCGTGCACGCGGTGGTAGTTGTAAGGCGCGAGGTAGATCGTAGCGAAGCGGCCGTTGACGTAGGAAGCCGATTCTTCGAGGTCTGTCGCGAGCAGATCATCCAGTGAGTAGTCAAGACCTTTCGCCTGCAGGATACTATCTGCGCGCAAAGTTCCTGCAAGGCTGACCGTGCCATCGGCGGGCGAAATGATCGCGCTGACGTCATCGTCAATATCGCGTGCGCCGTTTCTTAACTCGCGCACAAAAAAATCGTTAAATGTCGGAAAGCCCTGCGGCACGTCGAGCTTTATCTCTTCAATATCGACATCGTAAAGCTGCACAAATCGTGTAATCAGGAAGTCCTTGACGCGCGGCTTCCTGATGTGGGCGATACGATAGATCAGCGACGTGAGCCAATGCCGTGGCAACAGGTATTGAAAGATCACGAAAATGTTTGCAAGCATTGTAGTAGACCGTTGTATTGAAGATCAGTGGGCTTTGGTTTCGAACGCGGCGTTGACACTGAGAACGAGATTATCGTCATCGAAAAACTGCAGTGAAACGATGTCTGCCGGACCTGTCGGGCGCATCAGCATCAGGTGTTTGCCGCCGCGCTGCAACGTCACCGTTTCGCCGGCCGGAATCTCGAGTTCCGGCATGGCCCGCATGCGCGCGATACCGTTTTCAAGCGTTGATTCGTGCAGTTGGACGGACCCGAACTGCGCGCTCGTAACCCGCGTGATGCTGATCTTCTGTTCCGTATTGTTGGTCAGCGACAGGTAGCCGGCACTCATCCCGGCACCTGGCATCGGTCGAGTGATAACAAGCTCCGTCGCAACGAGCGGTGGCTGCGGCTCGGTGCTGCAGGCGCCGATCAGTATCGCCGCCAGAACGAGATAGGAACGCATTATCGGCCCTCCATGATTAAAGGAACATCGTGCACATAGTTCTCGATAGTGTGTGGACCGCTGAACAACGCGTGAAATTCACCGTCGGGATTAATCAGGAGTACGGCAGCAGAATGATCGACCGCGTAGTCGTCGCTCTCTCCGGCCTGCTTTTCGAAATAGATGCCGAGTCCGGACGTCAGCTTCCTGATTTCATCGAGGCTCCCGGTGATACCCAGGTTGCCGTCGCCGAAGTAGTCGACGTACTTCCCCATGAGTTCCGGCGTGTCGCGTTCCGGGTCGACGCTGACCAGCACGATGCGTGGCAGCGGCTCCTGGCCGGCGGCCGCGAGCTCGTTCCTGGCCACCGCCAGTATCTGCAACGTAGCCGGGCAAATATCGGGACAATGCGTGAAGCCGAAAAAGACCAGGTCCCAGCGATCGCGAAACGAGTCCCTGGTGACCACACTGCCAGCCTGATCGACAAGCGAGAATTCGGGTAACGGCGTAGCGGCGGGAAGTACAAACGCGGTATTCAGTGCCGGCGGCGCCTGCAAACGTGTTGCCACGAAGATACCTGCAGATAGAGCGATCGCCAGCACGATCGCAACAACAAAGTTTTTCGGACCCATAAATATTTCAGTCGGAGTGTCGGAATCGAGAGGCCGTAATTCTACAGGCAGTTGCGTGGTGAGCGTGATAGATTCGCCGTCGCATTCGCACTTTCTGACGCAGATCGACCATGACCGACTCGACCAGGCCGCCCGTAACCGTAGAACGGATCATTCGTGATCTCGCGGGACGTTTCGAGGATGCGTCTCTCTGCTATGGCCACGGCACCGACAATGCGCTGGACGAAGCAGCGTGGCTGGTTTTTGCGACACTCGGCTTGTCGCATGACGATGCGCCGGGCGCTTATTCGAAAATTGTCGCGAATGACCAGGTAGCCGGCATGCTCACGCTCGCGGAGCGACGCATCGAGGAGCGCGTGCCGCTCGCGTACCTTCTCAACCAGGCCTGGTTCGCAGGGCTGGAATTCTACGTGGACGAACGCGTGCTGGTGCCGCGTTCACCCCTCGCCGAGCTGATCCAGAGACAGTTTGCGCCCTGGATTGAAACATCCGAGCTCAGGAATGCCGTGGATCTGGGTACGGGCAGTGGCTGCATCGCAATCGCTATCGCCAGCGCGTTTCCGGCTGCGAGTGTCGATGCGGTGGATATTTCCGAGGACGCGCTGGCCGTGACGGCCATCAATGTCAGACGACACGGCATGAGTGATCGCGTGCGTCCGATTCGGTCCGACTTCTTCGAAGCGCTCGATGGCAGGCAATACGACCTGATCGTCAGCAATCCCCCGTACGTCGACCAAGAAGACATGAGCGCGCTGGCCGAAGAATTTCGCCATGAGCCCGAACTGGGGCTGGCCGCCGGGGCCGATGGTCTGGATTCGGTACAGAAGATTCTGCATGATGCCTCGCGATTTCTGACGGACAATGGAATACTCGTGTGTGAAGTCGGTAACAGTCAGGCAGCGCTGGAGCAAGCGTATCCCGGTGTTGCCTTTCTCTGGCTTGAGTTCGAGCAGGGTGGTAGCGGCGTGTTTCTGCTGACGAAGCGGGATCTGGCGGCATTTGCGGCCTGATCAGGAACGGGAAGAAAAATAACGTGTCAGGCAACAGTTTTGGAAAGTCGTTTGTAGTAACAACGTTTGGCGAAAGCCACGGGCTTGCGCTCGGCTGTATCGTTGACGGCTGCCCACCAGGGATGGAACTGTCGGAGGCTGATATTCAGGGCGACCTCGACCGGCGCAGACCGGGCCGCAGCCGGCACACAACGCAGCGCAATGAACCCGACCAGGTCAAAATCCTGTCCGGTGTGTTCGAAGGCAAGACCACGGGTACGCCGATCGGCCTGATTGTGGAGAACAAGGATCAGCGCTCCAGGGACTACGGCGACATCAAGGACAAGTTTCGTCCGGGCCATGCCGACTACACCTATCAACAAAAGTACGGCATGCGTGATTATCGCGGCGGTGGCCGATCTTCGGCGCGCGAGACCACCATGCGGGTTGCGGCCGGCGCGATTGCACGAAAGTATCTCAGCGAGCGGCTGGGCATTGGCATTCATGGCTATGTTGCACAGCTGGGTCCCATCGTGCTGTCGGCCAGCGATCTCTCTATTGTCAACGACAACCCGTTCTTCTGCGCGGACCCCAAGCGGATCGACGAGCTCGAGACGTTCATGGATGAGTTGCGCGAGCAGGGCGATTCAATTGGCGCAAAAATCAGCGTGTTGGCCAGCAACATGCCGCCGGGCCTCGGCGAACCGGTATTCGATAAACTCGGCGCGGATATCGCGCATGGGCTAATGAGCATCAACGCCGTCAAAGGCGTCGAGCTGGGCGCAGGCTTCGCTGCCGTGACCCAGCGAGGCAGTGAACATCGTGATGAACTGGGCGCTGACGGCTTCAGCAAGAACGACGCGGGGACGTCGAGCATTTCTGTACCAGGCAAGACCATCGACAAGTCCGGTAAGGAAACTGAAATCGTGACCAAGGGGCGTCACGATCCTTGTGTCGGATTACGTGCCACGCCCATCGCCGAGGCGATGGTGGCGCTCGTAATAATGGATCATTATTTGCGCGATCGCGCACAAAATGCCGATGTCGAATCGATGACACCGGTCATCTCGAAATCTTAGCCGCGTAACGCGAGCAATTCACTTAGGAAGACGCTTTCATGTCAGACCGTTTGGATATCGCAGTTGTCGGCGCCACGGGCGCCGTCGGCGAATCGATGCTGGAAATATTGAGCGCAAGGAAATTTCCTGTTGGCACTGTTTATGCGCTGGCCAGTGAACGCTCGGTTGGCAAGACCGTCGCGTTTGGCAATAAGCAACTCAACGTGGAGAATCTGGCCGACTTTGATTTTTCCAAAGTGGCAATAGGATTGTTTTCAGCCGGTGGTTCTGTCTCGGCCGAGTTTGCACCGAAAGCCGCGGCGGCCGGGTGCGTCGTGATTGATAACACATCGCACTTCCGTCGCGACGACGATATTCCGCTTGTTGTGCCCGAGGTAAATGCCGACGCGATCGCCGGCTACACTGCGCGCGGCATTATCGCGAACCCGAATTGTTCGACCATCCAGATGTTAGTGGCATTGAAACCGATTTATGACGCGGTCGGAATCGAGCGCATTAATGTGTGTACCTACCAGGCAGTGTCGGGCGCCGGCCGCAGTGCGATTGAAGAACTCGTGCGGCAGACTGCAAATTTGATGAACGGGCGTCCGCTGGAAATAGAAGGCGACGTCAAACAGATCGGCTTTAATGCTATTCCTCACATTGATGTCTTCATGGACAATCGTTACACGCGCGAAGAGATGAAAATGGTCTGGGAGACGCGCAAAATTCTCGGCGATGACGCGATCCTCGTTAATCCGACGGCCGTGCGCATCCCCGTGTTTTACGGGCATTCAGAGGCCATACACATCGAAACCCGCGACAAGATATCAGCGCAATCTGTTGTCGAATTACTGGTAAAATCGCCCGGAATTGAGGTTCTGGACGGGGTCGAAACCGGTCTTTATCCGACGGCTGTAACAGAGGCTTCGGGCACAGATCCTGTTTTTGTCGGCCGAATTCGTGAAGACATCTCTCATCCGCGCGGCATCGACCTCTGGGTCGTGGCCGATAACATACGTAAGGGCGCTGCTCTAAATAGCGTCCAAATTGCTGAAATATTGGCAAAAAACTATCTTTAGGCTATAGTTCGCAGGCAGTTAGCCGGGCAATCTGCCCGCTGTGAAACGGCCCCGCGTGGACGCCGTCAACGGGGTTTTTGGGGTTTGGAGAATTCAATTATGTGGCAGCGTCTTACTCACATCTCGCTTGTGCTCGTCCTCTTGCTCTCGAGCGAGGTCTGGGCCATCGGACTGGGTGAAATTCGGCTGGATTCAGCCTTGAATGAGCCGCTGCGCGCAGAGATTTCGCTGCTGTCCGCAACGCCCGACGAAATCGCGAGTTTGAAGATTGCAATGGCGTCCGCCGCAACGTTTACGCGTTACGGGATTGACCGGCCGTATTTCCTGCAGGAAATCGAATTCAATGTAGTAAGCGGCGCCAATGGCGGCGTCGTACAGCTGCGCTCGCGCAATCCGATAACCGAGCCGTTCCTGACATTTCTTGTCGAGGCCAACTGGCCGGGCGGCCGCCTGTTGCGCGAATACACCGTTTTGCTCGATCCGCCCACGTATGCGCCCCCTGCCGCGACACAGGCGCCGGCCGTAACCGCGCCGAGCCGCAGTGCGCCGGCTGACAGCGGCCGCATCGAGCGGCAACAACCTGCACCGCAGCCGCAGAGCGCGCCGCCGGCGAGACAGACCCGACCGTCGCTGCCTTCTGCAAGCGTGCCGTCTGACGACACGCCCTATGACACGAGCGGCGGCGGCGACTACGTCGTACAACGCAGCGAAACGCTGTGGGGCATTGCGAGCCGCATGCGACCCGACAGTCGTCTGACGATGAACCAGACCATGCTGGCCATATTTGAGGCGAACCCTGGCGCATTTGGCGGCAACATCAATGTCCTGCGCGCCGGTGCCGCGCTGCGAATCCCGAGCGCCGACGAGATTTTCCGGATCGGCCGCAGTGATGCATTTGCCGAAGCACAGCGTCAGAACGAGGCCTGGAGTGGCGGCACTGGCTACACGGCACCGCCGGTCGAGACGCGCCCGAGCCTTACACTCGTGCCGCCCGACGAAGAACCGACCGGGCTTGTTTACGACGATGAGCTGGTCACCGCGGAACCATTGACGCGTGAACAGGAAATCGAGAACCGGATCAATGAACTCGAAATAGCCGATGTTCCTGACCAGCCATCGCTTCTCGAGATTCGTGATAACGAACTCGCGACGCTTCGCCAGGAACTGGCCAACATTCGCGGCGAAGTTTATGAGCCGCCCGCCGACGTCACTGAGGACCCGTTCGTCGATGACATGGCCGACGAGACATCCGTCGATGACGTTTTCGTGGAACAGGACGATGTGGCTGCCGATGACAGCGAGGTCGCGGATGAAGAAGTGGATGCCGCAGATGCGGAGGCTCCGTCAACCGTCGTACGTACCCCGGCAAAAACCGAACCCAGCATCGTCGACCGGATTCTCGCAGCGCTTACGAGCTACTGGGCCGGCATCGTCGCTGCGTTGGTTGTGGTTGCAGGCCTGTTGTTCTGGTTCATGCGCCGCGGTCGCGACGATGAGGATGCCTCGGGTGCACCGTGGGAAGCGTTGGATTCTGACGAGATGGCGCCCGGCTCATTAACGTCGACTGAATCGATGCGTGCGCCGACACCGGATGAGGCCATCATGGTCGTTGAGCAGGATTCGGCCATCCGCGAGCCGGTGGACGCGACCGCTGAGATCCCGATTGTCGGCGAGGCTGGCCAGGACAGCGGGTCGTTCGGTTCTCTCGAAGACACCTTTAGCAGTGAAACGGCTGTCAACCTCGATCAGACGGACCCGGTCGCCGAAGCCGACTTCCACATGGCGTACGGGCTCTACGATCAGGCCGCCGACCTGATCAATGGCGCGCTGGAGACGGACCCGACCGATAAGGGCCTGATGTCGAAGCTCTGCGAGATCTATTTTGTCTGGGGCAATCGGGACGCGTTCATCGATGCTGCCGGCAAGCTGAAGTCATCGGTCGGCGATGGCGAAAATCCTGAGTGGGACAAGACCGTCATCATGGGGCAGCAGATTGCTGCCGATCACGCGCTGTTCGCCGGCGCTGGCGTGGCGGCTGCTACAAAAGCGGTCGACCTGTCATTCGACGCCGAAACCGGCGAAGCCGGTGCACTCGACATGGACTTCGGCGGTGCGGACAGCGGTGGCTCGGATGTCATTGATCTTGGCGCTGACGACGGAGGCGCCGAGGACGGCGTCGACTTCATGTTCGATGCCGCCGACGATGACGGGCTCGATTTAGACCTCGACTCTACCGCCGAGACGCCAACGATTGCCACGACCGGTACCGAAGAGACGCTTGCGATGCCGGCGCCAGACGATACCGTCGAATCACCGACGATCGATCAGGAGCTTGGCGAACTTGACGGCACCTCCGAACTGCCATCGCTGGAAGAGTCGCTGGGGCAGGCGATTTCGGATGCGGGCCAGGTTTCTGACGCAACGGCCGAGATCAATCTTGATGACCTCGACCTCGAAATAGACGGCCTGGCCGAGACCGAACTCGCTTCGCTCGACGACCTTGATGAAACGGGCACGAATGAAGCGCTGGCGGAGCAGGATTTTGCCGATACCGGATCGATAACGGGCAGGAACCCCGAGGTCGACCCGAACTCGACAGGTGTGCGCGAAGGCCTGGATCTCGATGTGTTTGATGACCTGGAGGCGACCGGTGAAATGCGGCTTGCGACCGACGAGACGGGGCGCAGCCCGCTGTTCGATCCAACAGAGGAATCGTTAGCAGAAACGGAAGTCGGCATTGACCAGAGTCTGCTCGATGCCACGGGCGTAACGCAGGTTCTGAGCGAGGATATGTCCGTTAATACCGGTGCCGATATTGGCGGCCTGTTATCGGATGAAGAAGCCACGATGCTCGCGGGCCTGGACGACGGCGAAGATGAAGGCGAATTCGACTTCGCGAAGACTGAAGCATTGCCGCCGGATGCGTTTGTCCCGGACGAGGTTGACGTGACGGGCGAGTTGCCAGCGGCAGGCGCTACCGATGTCGACCTCGAACTCGATGACCTGACTGCAGCACTGAAAGTCAGTGAAGTAAGCGACACGATGGACCAGCTGGCGAATGAGCCGACTGTAGAGCAGCCGCGTCCGACAGACCTTGGGTCTACGGCTGAAATCCCGACGATGTCGCTTGGGCCGGACGACATGAGCGCGACATGGGAGATCCGGCCGGTGCTCGCAGCATTCTCGAGGAAGTGCTTGACGAAGGCGATCAAGGCCAGCGCCAACAGGCACAGCAGCTGCTCGATTCTTTGCCCAGCTAGCAGGCTCCGACATTCGCATTGCGCTCGGCATCGAATATGACGGGACCGGGTACAACGGCTGGCAGCGTCAGAAGACCGGCCTTGGCGTACAGCAACGTCTCGAGGAAGCGCTGTCACTGGTTGCGAACGAAGCGATAGAGGTCGTCTGTGCAGGCCGAACCGATACCGGTGTACATGCCTCGGGCCAGGTCGTTCATTTCGATACTTCCAGCGAACGCAGCCGCCGTGGCTGGTTGCTGGGCGTTAACAGCAGCCTTCCCGACGACATCAGCGTGACCTGGGCGCAACCCGTCGCTGATGATTTTCATGCGCGGTTTTCCGCGACCGCTCGCAGCTACCGCTACTGCATACTCAATCGGCTGGAGCGATCTGCCTTGTATCGCGACCGCGCCTGGTGGGTTTACCAGCCTCTTGATTCGAGCGCGATGCATGAGGCAGCCCGGCAGCTGCTGGGAAAACATGATTTCTCTGCGTTTCGTGCAGCGGGCTGCCAGGCGTCCTCGGCCGTGCGTGAAATCAAGAGTATCGCCGTGCGCAAGGATGGCGATTGGCTAACTCTAAGCATCACGGCAAACGCATTCCTGCAGCACATGGTGCGCAATATCGCCGGTACCCTGGCGGCGATCGGGCTGGGCGAGCAGGACGTAGAGTGGGTGACAGCCGTACTCGCGAGCGAGGACCGCAAGGCGGGTGGCATTGCGGCACCGCCGCACGGACTGACGCTGGTGGCGGTCGACTATCCGGCGACGTTTAAAATCCCGGATGCCGTGAACTACAGCTCGCCTGCTGCTGGCTGTTGATTCACTATATGGATATCATGCCGGCATGAGTTGGTTCGAAAAATTGATGCCATCGCGCATCAGCACCGAGAAACGCTCGAAGTCCGTGCCCGAAGGTGTATGGATCAAGTGTCCGGTCTGCGATGCTCAGCTCTACCGAAACGAACTGGAACGAAACCTCCAGGTCTGTCCCAAGTGCGATTACCACATGCGCATCGGTGCGAGAAAGCGGCTTGAATATTTCCTGGACCCGGATTCGCAGAATGAGCTTTCGGCACAACTCGAGCCCGAGGATCCACTCAAATTTCGCGACAGCAAGCGATATCGGGATCGCCTGGTGCAGGCCCAGAAAAAAACCGGTGAGAAAGACGCACTGGTAAGTCTGACTGGCAGCCTTCTCGGCCGTCCTGTGGTCGCCTGCGCATTTGAGTTTGGGTTCATGGGAGGCTCCATGGGCTCGGTCGTCGGCGAGCGCTTCGCCCGTGCGGCGCGGCACGCAGCCGATAACAACATGCCACTGATCTGTTTTTCGGCCAGTGGTGGCGCTCGCATGCAGGAAGCGTTGTTTTCGTTACTGCAAATGGCAAAAACGTCGGCGGTGCTCGCTAATCTTGGCAGCAAACGCGTCCCGTACGTTTCCGTGCTGACGGACCCAACGACAGGCGGGGTTTCCGCGAGCCTCGCGATGCTGGGCGACGTCAATATCGCGGAACCCAACGCCCTGATCGGCTTTGCCGGACCGCGCGTCATTGAACAGACGGTCGGCCAGACTCTGCCCGAGGGGTTCCAGCGCAGCGAGTTCCTTAGGGATCACGGTGCCATTGACATGATTGTCGATCGTCGCAGGCTGCGTGACGAAATAGGTGACCTGCTCGCAAAGTTCGAAGGTCGTCCAGGCCCCGGATGAAATAACACAATGCTGCCTGCCGGTTCGCCATTATCAGACTGGCTGACTTGGCTCGAGACTCTGTCACCGAAAGAAATCGACCTTGGTCTCGACCGCGTTCAGTCCGTTCTCGAGCGTCTCTCGATCGAGATTCCCGCAAACGTATTGCTGATAGCCGGAACGAACGGCAAAGGCTCGAGCGTCGCGATGACTGAGGCGCTGTTGCGCGCCGCTGGCTACCGGGTTGGCGCATACACTTCACCCCATATCATCCACTACAACGAACGCATCGTCGTCGACGGTGTGGCCGCGTCGGATGAGCAGATTATTGCAGCATTCGAGCATATCTCCGCATCGCGGCACGACGTCCCGCTCACGTATTTCGAATACGGCACGTTGGCGGCCATGGCAGTTTTCTCGACGCAAAAACTGGATGTCTGGGTGCTGGAAGTCGGCATGGGTGGTCGCCTCGATGCAAGCAATGCGATCGAGCCGACCGCTTCCCTGATTACCAACGTGACGCTCGACCACTGCGACTGGCTTGGTAATGACGTCGAAACGATCGCGTTTGAGAAAGCCGGCGTGATGCGACCGGGCATGCCGACTGTATTTGGCTCTCGTGCGGTACCGAACGCCGTGCTGCGACACGCCGAGGCGATTGCTGCGGAACTGCTGCTACTCGGACGGGATTTCGACTTTGCACTCGGCGCCGACTGTGACTGGAGTTTTGCAGGGCGGCACGTGAAAAGACCTTCACTCGAGTTGCCGGGATTACAGGGCGAATTTCAGGTACAAAATGCGGCAGGCGTGCTCGCGCTGATCGAGGCGTCGGGATTGACCAGGGCGCTGGATGCCGCGTTGCTCAGGCAAGTTCTGCCGGATCTCACGCTTGCCGGGCGCTGGCAGGCCGTCAGGGCTGCCGGCGCCGACTGGCTGCTTGATGTTGCGCACAACCCGGCGGCCGCGAAGGGTCTTTCTGAAACGCTGGCAGCAACGCGCGGCGTTGGCAAGACATGGGCGATCACGGGGCTCCTGGACGACAAAGACGTTGAGGGCGTCGTCGCCGAGCTGAATCCGGAGGTCGACTACTGGATAGCGGTCACTGCGAGCAGCCCACGCGCGACTCCTCAAGCTTGAGCTATACTCGCGACCCGAATCATGATGGAACGAGCCTTGAAAGAACGCATCATTGGCGCCGCCATTCTCGTGTCATTTGTCGTACTTGTCGTACCCATTTTTCTGGATGGTCCACCGGGCGAGAACGAAATCGTATCTGAGCGTGTGCTATTGCCCGGCCAGGACGAACAGCAGACACAGACGGTAGTGCTCGAGCGCAATCGCACGGAACCCGTGCCACTCACCAGCAGTACGACGGCGGCCCCGGAGCCGGAAACGGCACAAGCCGCAACGCCGGCAGCGCAAAAAGCGCAGGAATCAACTCCGGTCGCCAGGAAAAAATCAGAACCGGCGCCGAAAGTCGCTGCAACCACGCCACCGCCGGTCAAGTCGCCGCCGGCTGCTTCCACGACAGGCATGTGGGCCGTGCAACTCGGCAGCTTTTCGAATAAGGAGAACGCCGAGAAACTGGCGGCCGATCTGCGTAAACAGGGCTACGCCGCTTTCCTGAGCCAACTGGCGACCGATGCGGGCCAGTTACAACGCGTACGTATCGGGCCACAAAAGGACCGCGAGAGCGCCGAGGCGATGGCGAAGCGCCTGGCGAAGGCAGGTCACAAGGGTCAGGTTGTCCCGCACCCATGATAGAATCCGGTCCCTCGCTCTCCCGCTCTGCGCCGAACTGAAACGACATCTCCGATGCCGATCATCGACATTATCATTACAGTTGCCATAGTCGTCTCCATTGTCGTTGGGTTCTTCCGCGGCTTTGTCAAAGAAGCGATTTCGATTGCGGCGCTGCTGATCGCGATCTGGGCAGCGCTGTATTTCGGTCCCGCTGTCGGCAACGTCTCCGATAGCTGGTTGAGTTCAGAAGAGCTGCAAAAGTGGTTCGGCCGGATACTCGTGTTCGCCGTCATACTGTCGATCGGTGGATTGCTGGGATGGGGTATCTCGAAGCTCGTGCGGCTGTCGGTGCTAAGCGGAATGGACCGCTTGATGGGCTCATTGTTCGGTGCCGGCCGGGGCGTAGTGTTGATGGCGCTGTTCATTATTGGCGGGCAATTTGCCGGTTTTAATAACGATGGCTGGTGGTTGAATTCGCGCCTGATCCCACATTTCGAGATTGCCGCGGACTGGATCAAGGTCATGGCCCCGCAAGGATATGAATTGCTGATGCCGGACGAGGAAGCAGAGACTCTGCCGATCGACGTTCCGGAAGTACTGGTAAACCCGACCTGACCTGACGGTCACGGAGAGATCGACTTATGTGTGGCGTTGTTGGAATTGTCAGTACGCGGCCCGTCAACCAGGCTCTCTACAATGCTTTGACCGTAATGCAGCACCGTGGTCAGGATGCGGCCGGCATCGTGACCTGGAGCCAGGAGCACGGTCTCAAACAACGCAAGGGCAACGGCCTCGTAAGTGACGTATTTCGCCAACGCCACATGATGCGTCTCAAAGGCAACGTCGGCGTCGCGCATGTGCGCTACCCGACAGCCGGTGGTTCCAGGTCGTCCGAAGCGCAGCCGTTTTACGTGAATTCGCCGTACGGCATCTGCCTGGCACATAACGGCAACCTGACGAACCACGACGAACTGGCAGAACTGTTGATCCGCGAAGATCGTCGTCATTTGAGCACGAACTCTGATTCGGAAGTATTGCTCAATGTATTCGCGCATGAGCTGCAAAACCGCGTAAACGGTAGTCCTACGCCGGCCGACATTTTCGGTGCCGTGAAGGCCGTGCACAAGCGCTGTACGGGCGGCTACGCGGTCGTCGCCATGATTATCGGCTTCGGAGTCGTGGCATTCCGCGATCCGAACGGCATACGTCCGCTGGTGCTGGGCGAGCGCGAAACCGACGGCCAAAAGGACTACATGGTCGCGTCGGAAAGTGTTGCACTGGATATACTGCAATTCACACGCCTGCGGGACCTGCATCCGGGCGAATGCGTCTTCATCGAGAATTCCGGCGTGCTGCATTGCCAGGACTTCGATGGTGTAACGCGGCATACACCGTGCATTTTCGAATACGTGTATTTCGCGCGGCCCGACAGCATCCTGGACGATTTATCCGTTTATAAAGCGCGCCTGCGCATGGGAGAGCAGCTCGCCGGCAAGATCGTGCGCGATTTTCCGGATCACGACATCGACGTTGTCATTCCTATTCCTGACACGAGCTGTACAGCGGCGCTGCAGGTTGCGTACCACCTGGGGGTCAAGTACCGCGAGGGCTTTATCAAGAACCGCTACGTCGGCCGTACGTTTATCATGCCAGGCCAGGCTGAGCGTGCGCAATCCGTGCGCCGCAAGCTAAACGCGATTGGCCTCGAATTTCGCAACAAGAACGTGTTGCTCGTGGACGACTCCATCGTGCGCGGCACCACGTCACAACAGATTATCAAGCTGGCGCGCGAAGCCGGGGCCAGCAAGGTCTACTTTGCGTCCGCGGCGCCACCGGTGCGCTATCCGAACGTATACGGCATTGACATGCCGGCGGCGTCAGAGCTGATCGCCAATGGCCGAACCGTCGAGGAGATACAGGAAATCATCGGCGCGGATCGGCTCATCTACCAGGACCTGCATGGCCTGGTTCGCTCGGTGCGGCACGGCAATTCCAATATTACTGAATTTGATACCTCGTGCTTCTCGGGCGAATATGTGACCGGTGATGTCACCCAAGAATATCTGCATGAGCTTGAAACCCGCCGCAACGATGCGGCGAAACGATCGCGTCAGACCAGAAAGAAGCATGGGTCCAACGTCGTTGCGCTGTAGGAGTTTGCCCGCAGCGGCGAACGCGGAGAAGCGACCGGACCTCTCAGTGACGCGCTCATGAGCCTCAAGGTCATGATCATCGATGAACAGGCTGATTTCCGCAGCCTGCTCATGCATCACATTACGTCGCACTGGCCGGACGCCATTATCTCGGCCTACGATCCGTCCGTGGCCGGGCATCTGCCGGACGAATTCTCGGGTGCCGGCAACGACCTTATTCTCCTGGGAA
>CAMYLB010000052.1 GCA_947259145.1 uncultured Woeseiaceae bacterium | reverse complement strand
CAAGGCCCGTAAAACGGGCCGACAGGCGGAGCCGCAACGCGGCGACGAGGCAGCAAAGCTGCCGGCCACCCCAGCGGTCCATTCCGCCCCTGGCCACCATTTCAAATCAGTCAGTTAGGCCGACCTGCGAGTTCAAGCAAGAGCTTGCCATACGGCAACCTTTTGCTTTATACAGCCGGCAGGGTTGGTGGAATGGCTTCTAACGGCCAGTACTCTCCGCTTGCGATTTCGATGTTCTACCCAAAACTTGCCACTGGTAACCGGCTGGATTGTCGAGCATAGCGGACGCTCCAACGGCTGCTTTTCCGTTACAATGAACTTCCGGGTTTGAAACGGCCGCTCGACGAAAGCGAGATTAGTACGATACTTCGGCCCAATATTTGCTGCCTTTTTGATGCTGTTGCCACCCTCGGCGATTGAATATTCGTCTTGGAAAGCAGACGTTCCGCGGTTCGCGAATGATACTGCCCTGGATCGCGGCGCACCGGACGAAATGGCGCGACGTCACTGGAATAACCGTTGCTCATCGATGGAAGGGTTCTTCTTCCTGCCAAACTTGTTCTTGCACGATCATCGTAACAACCGCTGTGGGCATGACAAGACTTGAATTTTCTGCGGTTTCATGCGACGAAGGAGTTATTCGCCACCCGCAGGTTCAACTATGTTGATTCGCGTGGATTCCCTAACTGCGATTCCCTCGTGCCTTGGGGAATATTTTTTTATCGAATGATTGCTGATGCGCACGCTTCGGGATCGACGGATCGCGCTTTGGCTTCAATTTCGTTCACCTTCGCTGTGTCACTGACTATTTCTAGCTTCCGGCACAACGCTTTTAGATAAAGCCGGCGGCCAAGTGGGTAGTCCATGAGGCTCAATGCCCGTTCCGCGTGAAAAATTGCTTTGTCTATTTCGCTCTTCCGATGGGACAGCAGAAAATTGGCGTAATTTCCATGAAGCCATGCCCTGTTCGGATCCAGTTGGATCTGCGAGAGATATGTCTCTTCCACCTTGTCCATATCTCCAACACTCTTGTAGTAATTCCTCAGACCGTTGTACGCGGCTAGCAGAACGGGAAGGTTGCTGGTACCTGAATTGATGACCATCTGATAGCGGGCGGCAGCTTCCGTCGGACGGTTTGTCTTGAGGTATAGGGCGGCAAAGTTTAGGTGAAGCCACGGATGGACCACGCCCAGCTTGTCGGCGCGTGAAAGAAGCCGTTCCGCAAATTCGTAGCGTTTTTCGAGGGTGGCCACATGACCATAAAGAACAAGTACGTTACCACTTTCCGCGTCAAGCATCATCGCGGTATCCAGTAATCGTCGGGCGGATCGCAGTGTGCCGTCTCTGAAATTCATCTCGGAACCGGTAGAGTTAATGTATCCCAATTTGATGACTACTCGAGCCAATTGAACATAGGCTTCAGGATATTCCGGAGTCAACTCCAAAGCCTCGTTTAGCATGCTTCCTGCTTCAACGAGAACGGATTGCCCTCCGGCCCAGGAATCGATAATAGTCTCGGCCTCTTTGACCAGCCGTTCACTCTTTCCTGAGCTGGCGGGCGCAGCCTCCAACATAAGCGGTTGAATGGTCAGGAATGCAATCAGAAAGAGTCGTATCACGTTGATATCCAGCGCACGAATTAAGTTGCTCGCTTCCGATATTAAGGGTACGAGACCGTAGGAGATGTGATGTCTATCACAGCAAGTCACAGCGCTCGGGGAAATACCGGTATACAGAACTAGAGGCAGAGGGCGATCTTGCGACCCAAAGAAGGTAGCCAAAACGAGTCAGAGATTTCCCGTAAAAGGGATAAATCTTGTGCTGCGGATGGCGCCCGTTCCGGGAAATCGCGGCATCGTGGACCATCGGTAACGCGCCAAAGGCCTCGGCCGATGGAGCGGCGTAGGAATCTGCGCATCCAATGACGGCGAGAACAAACACAACGGCGATACGGTTCGACCCTAGCACTAGAGATTCTATCGCGCTGTTAAGCCGGAGTGAGAAGCGGGACTACTTCTCTAGGTCCGTTTTGGTGGAACGCTCAATGGCGGTTCTTGGCCGGGTCCGGCCCTTTTTCACCGCTGAAAAGCCACTCGAGCGGCAAGAATTGGTAGGAGCCGCCGCTCAGCGCCAATGCACAAGAAGGGTCAGGATTGGCCACAGGCGACTTCCGATTCGCCCCCATACTGTACTATTCAATCAATGGACAAAGTCTGGCGAAGATTTCTCCTCGGTTATCTGTTGAGCGCGGTGCTTATGGTCCCGATTGGCTACCTGATCTTCCAAGTCGTTCCACTGCTAGGATACGACGATCCCAAAGAAGCACCATTTATCCTGGGGATCGCAGTACTGGCCATCTTTATCCTGATCTTTCAGACAATGTCTCACTATGCTTCAGGCGGCACCTACAACGAATTGCAGAGACGGCGACTGGAGAAAAAGAAACACCGCAAGTAATTTTGTTTGGCGGGTGCAATTAGACCAACGGCAACTTCTGACCCGTTCTTCGCATTTGGGTTGAGCGGACGCTCCGGCAACTTCTGACCCGTTCTTCGCATTTGGGTTGAGCGGACGCTCCTGCCAATACTTGCCGTTCAAACGTCTGCGAGGGATTCGATTGCTGGGTCTGCTTGGCACCTGGCAACACGACTAGCTTCTATTCGCTGATTGCCTCCAGCGCCGGCGCGACCTCCATCGGCAGGGACTCGTCTGCAGCCCATTCCTGAAGTGAGGCCGTGTAAACGGCGACGTCTTTATACCCAAGTCGGGTCATGAGGAAGGCGTTGGCGGATGCAGCAATACCGCCCCCACAATAAGTGATTGAACGCGTATCGCGGTCCCCCACCAGCAGCTCGTCTAGTTCGTCCATAGGCCGATAGCGGCCCGTCTCGTCTATGAGTGACATCATTGGGACATTCGAGGCGCCGGGAATGTGTCCGGGTCTTGCATACATGGACATCTCCCCGCGGTATTGCGCCTCGGACAGTGCGTCTATGATGCTGACCGAGTCGTCAGCAATGGCTGCGAACACTTCGTCCTTGTCGACGATCAGTTCGGGGCGGAGGTCAACCGTCAGTGTTCCTGCGGGCCGGTCAACCGTCTCCGTCGACAGCGACCGGCCGTGGGCGGTCCAGGCATCAAATCCGCCGTCAAGCAACGCAGCGTGGTCGAACCCGATCCAGCGGAGCATCCACCAGACTCTCGCGGCCCACGCAGATCCACTGGCGTCGTATAGCACCACGCGGGAGTCGTCACTGACCCCGAGTGCGCTCATGGCGGCCGCGAAACGCTCCGGCGTCGGTACCGCGAACTGAAACGGGCTGTCGCCGTCAGAAAGATCACCCATGAGATCGGCGAATCCCGCGGTCGGTATGTGGCCCTCCTCGTAGTGGGCCCGGCCGTTCACAATACGGAAATCGCCGTCTCTGGTCGGTTCGACGAGTACGGTGCAATCGAGTACCACCAGGTCGGGATCATTGAGGTGTTCACTGAGCCACTCGGCGGTCACCAGGAAATCCATCTTCGTATCTACGGATACGCCGGGTGAGTTATCCGACTTCGAACAGGCCGCGATCAGGCCTAGCACGACTATCAGGGTGAGCGGTCTTGTAG
>CAMYLB010000051.1 GCA_947259145.1 uncultured Woeseiaceae bacterium | reverse complement strand
TCATTTCGATAATGAAATCGATGTCGCCTACCTCAAGAAATACGAGTGGGAGAACATCAAGCCGCAGGTAGACCACATCATTTTCCCGGACGGCAAGCGCATTATCCTGCTCGCCGAGGGCCGTCTCGTAAACCTCGGCTGCGGCACTGGCCACCCGAGCTTCGTGATGTCCAACTCATTTACGAACCAGGTTCTCGCCCAGATCGAGCTGTGGCACAACGGCGATCAGTACGAAAACTCGGTTTATGTATTGCCCAAGCATCTCGACGAAAAAGTCGCGCGCCTGCACCTGGGTCGCGTAGGTGCCAAGCTCACCGAATTGACCGATGAACAGGCCAAGTACATTGGTGTCGAGAAGGACGGTCCGTACAAAGCAGAGCATTACCGCTACTAGGGTCTGCGTAGGACTTTTTGAAGCGCAGCGAGGATCCCGCGTATCGAAGCGAACCCTGATGCAGCCCCTGGTGAATTGATACGGATTCTGCACGTTACCGACCCGCATCTTTTTGCCGATCCGGAAGGCAGCCTGCGCGGCCTCGCCACGCACGCGTCTTTGCAACGCGTTCTCGATCACTATCAGGCCGGCGACTGGCTGGCGGACCGGGTCGTCATCACCGGCGACCTGATCCAGGACGATTCGGCGGAGGCTTACGATCGATTTCGAGAACTGCTGCTGCCGCTGAACATGCGCATGCACTGCGTGCCCGGAAACCACGACGTACGTGAGCTGATGCGGCGGGTCTGCTGTGCCCCGCCGTTTTCCTACTGTGCCCATGAAGAGGTCGGCAACTGGCTCATCATAGGGCTCGACAGCTGCATTACGGGTGATGCGGGTGGCCTGCTGACTGAGGAAGAGCTGCATCGCTTGTCCGACACCGTTACTCACAGCTCCGCCAAACACGTCATGGTTTGCCTGCACCATCCGCCCGTCGACATGGGCAGCGCCTGGCTGGACACAGTCGGACTCAGAAACGGCGAGGATTTCTTGAATCGCCTGCAGTCATTGGGCCGGGTACGGCTCGCAGTCTTCGGGCATGTGCATCAACCTTACGACCAGGAACACCATGGCATACGCGTCATCGGTACACCTTCGACATGCCGTCAATTCCTGCCTGGCAGCGATGATTTCGCCGTCGATGATCGGCCGCCGGCGTATCGCCGCATTACGTTGCGCAACGATGGCAGCAGCGACACACAGCTGGTGTGGCTGGACGATGATTAGGATCACCTGCATCTTGCTGCTGTGCATCCTGTCGGGGTGCGCCCTGGCTGACACGGAGGGCCACCCTGTAACGCTGTGGCGTGCCCAGGGTATTAGCAACTCGGTCTATCTGCTCGGCTCTATCCACCTGCTGCGCGCAGAGGATCACCCGCTGCCAGCCGTGATCGATGCCGCCTACGACGACGCCGAAGTCCTGATCATGGAACTGGATATGGACGATATTGACGCCGCGCTGACACAGCGGCTCTTCACCCAAAGTGGGGTGTTAAGCGACGGCACAACGTTACGCGACCTGATGGGTGAGGAATTGTATTTGCGGGCCGAAGCTGCCGCAGAGTTGAGCGACATCCCGATCGACTTGCTGGCGCAGAGCAAGCCGTGGCTGGCCGCTATAACTGTGGAGATGATGGCGTTGTATCGCATCGGTTTCAATCCGACGCTCGGCGTCGAGATGCACATGACGTCGCGTGCCGTTGCAGACGGAAAACCTATCGAGGGGCTCGAGGCTATCGAAGATCAACTCGGGTTTCTGGACGGGCTGTCGCTGCAGGCGCAGCGCGAACTGCTGATACAGACGCTCAAAGACAGTGCCAACATGGGCGAGTCGATCGACGCGATGATCCGCGCCTGGCGATACGGTGATATTGATTTCCTCGAGTCGGGACTGCTGGACAGTTTCGCGGAACACGAAGAGTTAAACGAGAAACTCGTGACTAACCGCAATCGGCGTTGGGTGTCACAAATCACCGAACTTCTCGACGACCGTGACGATTACCTGATTATCGTTGGCGCCCTGCACCTGGTTGGCGATGCAGGTGTCCCGAATCTGCTCGCCCAAAACGGCATCGAAATTCTGCAGTTGAGCGAGCCCGCTTCCATTCGGTAGCATGCGCCACTATTCGGGAGAGAACTCATGAGTTTGTTTACGAACGCGCAGCGCGTCATCGCCGGTGGCGTCAATTCGCCAGTCAGGGCCTTCGCCGGGGTTGGCGGCGAGCCTGTTTTTTTCAAAAGCGCCAAGGGTGCATGGCTCGAGGCTGAGGACGGCAGCAAGTACATCGACTATATCGGGTCGTGGGGACCCATGATTCTCGGTCATGCTCACCCGGCCGTCATTGAAGCGGTCATCGACACCGCCAAACAGGGACTGAGTTTCGGCGCACCGTGCGTGCTCGAGACCCGCATGGCGGAAAAAATCTGCGCGCTGGTGCCATCGATAGAACGCGTGCGAATGGTCAGCTCGGGAACCGAGGCGACGATGAGCGCGATTCGGCTGGCACGCGGTCACACGGGTCGCGACAAGATCATCAAGTTCGAAGGCTGCTACCACGGCCACTCCGATTCGCTGCTCATCAAAGCGGGATCGGGCGCGCTAACGCTGGGCGTGCCGAGTTCCCCCGGGGTGCCGGCCGGACTCGCAGAACACACCGTCACTCTGTCATTCAATGACGCAGATGCCGTGCGGGCGGCTTTCGCAGAACTCGGGGAGCAGATCGCCTGTGTCATCGTGGAGCCGATCGCAGGCAATATGAATATGGTGCCGCCCGTGCCCGGCTTTCTGGAAGCGCTGCGCGAAGCCTGTACACAGGCCGGCGCGTTGTTGATTTTTGACGAAGTCATGACCGGATTTCGCGTCGCCAAAGGCGGCGCGCAGGCGGTATTTGGTATCGAGCCCGATCTCACAACGCTCGGCAAGGTCGTCGGTGGCGGCATGCCCGCGGCGGCATTCGGCGGTCGCGCCGAAATTATGGCGAGCATCGCCCCTGACGGCCCGGTCTACCAGGCGGGCACGTTGTCCGGCAATCCGGTCGCGATGGCTGCGGGCCTCGCCACGCTAGAACTGGTCGACCAGCCCGGCTTCTATGAATCGTTGCAAAAGACGACCCAGCGTTTGACCGATGGCCTGGCAGCGGCCGCGGCAGACACCGGTGTGCGCGTGGCAACCGAGAGCGAAGGCGGCATGTTTGGCCTCGTATTTACGGCGGACGGACCGGTGCGGAGCTACTCGCAGGTGGCGGCGGCCGATGTCGAGCGCTTCAGAAGATTTTTCCACGGCATGCTTGGTGAGGGCGTGTACCTGGCCCCGTCCGCATTCGAAGCGGGATTCGTTTCGGCAGCGCACAGTGACGAGGACGTTGACGCTACGGTTGCGGCGGCGCACAAGGTCTTCAGGACCCTGTAGCTGGACCCCTCACGGTGTTCAAGAGCTCATCGATCAGCTTCAGCCGGGCCAGAGTATCGCTGCTTTCCAGGAACTGCTGCTTCTCCGCAAGCTCGATCGGCAGGATTTCTACAAGGCGATAGGTAACCCAGACCGCGTCATCGAAACGGCGCTCAAGGGATTCATACAAACGCCCCAGGTCATCGAGCACGCCCTCGAGAATTTTTCTTAAGGACGCATACTCGTCCGGCAATGTCATCGTTGGTTCGGGCGGAATGACGTCGATTTCCCCGATGTTAAGCCCGTTCGCCTGCTGACGGCCGGACAGCAGGCGGAAACGCGACCCGCCAACAGCGGTGACGCCGAGCAGGCCATCGCTGCCCTGGTACCAGTCCGTGATAGTGGCCAGTGTGCCCACTTCATGAGTCGTGGCCAGGCCCGCCTCATTCCCTTCCCGAATCAACAATACGCCGAACGGCGAATCGCTCTTCATGCACTGACTGATCATATCGATATAGCGCGATTCGAAAATACGCAGCGGCAGCGGTCCGCCAGGGAACAGCACGGTTCTTAATGGAAAAAGTGGTACGTCCACGATCAGGCCCTGCGGCAAGTGCTCATCTCAAGTATAGGTGTGAATGGTATCGGATGCATAAGCGCCCGATACGCACAATCGTCTTTTTTGCTAGCTGCCGCGTGTGCGCTGCAGCATCGCCGTGAGCGTTTGCCGGGCCGAGCCAAAGCCGCCGTTGCTCATGAACACCACCTGATCGCCGGACAGAACGCGCGCCGACATATCCGAGACGAGTTGATCATAGTCACCGAACACACGAATCCTTGCGCCAAGACTCGTCAATGCCGCCGCGAACTCCTCGCCCATATCTTTCGGACGGTACATCCACACCAGGTCCGCGCCTTTGAGCGAATCGGCGATCGCGGCGTTATGTACGCCGAGCTTCATCGTATTGGAGCGCGGCTCGATGGCAACGACGACACGATGGCCCGGATAACGACTGCGAACTGAAGCGATCGTCTTCCGAATAGCCGTCGGGTGGTGGGCGAAATCATCATAAATAGCAATATCGGCGACGGTCGCCGTGCGCTCCATGCGACGTTTTACGCCCTCGAAACGTGACATCGCGTCCACAGCCTGTTCGAGGGAGACGCCCGCCGACGCGGCCGCAGCCACCGCCGCCAGCGCATTCTCGAGGTTATACAGGCCGCCTATCTGCCAGCGCGTTTCCGCCGAGCGGCCGCCGGGATCTCGCATGCTGATGCGGCGTTCAACCTTGTCGGCGAAATGTGCGCTCCAGTCGGTTTTGCCGCGCGTGCCAAATGTCTCGACCGGCGTCCAGCAGCCCATTTCGAGCAACTTCTGCAGGTTCTCATCGGCACCATTGCTGATGATGCGCCCGCCTCCGGGCACGGTGCGCATGAGTTGATGAAATTGCCAAAGGATCGCATCGACATCCCTGTAAATGTCGGCATGGTCATATTCCAGATTGTTCAGAATGACGGTCTGCGGCCGGTAATGAACGAATTTGGCGCGCTTGTCGAAGAACGCCGTGTCGTACTCGTCCGCCTCAACGACGAAGTAGTCTGAGTTGCCGGCTCGGGCCGACTCACCAAAATTAGCGGGTACACCACCGATAAGAAAACCCGGCGCGTGGCCGGCATCTTCAAGAATCCACGCCAGCATGCTAGAGGTCGTGGTCTTGCCGTGCGTTCCGGCCACGGCGAATACATGCCGTCCCTGCAAAACGTTTTCTGCCAGCCATTGAGGTCCGGACAGGTACGGCAAACCTCGATCAAGCATGGCCTCGACGACATCGACCCCGCGACTCATCACGTTGCCAACCAGGACACAGTCGGGCGCGATGTCCAGCTGCGCGGCATCGATACCCTCGTGTATATCGATGTCCAGTTTCTTGAGCTGCGTGCTCATTGGCGGGTAGACATTGCGATCGCAGCCCGTGACCTCATGGCCCGCCGCCCGGGCAAGCGCCGCGATACCGCCCATGAATGTTCCGCAAATTCCGAGTATGTGTACGTGCATGTCGCCTCAGCCTGGCGCGGTGGTCACTGGATTCATGACCGAATACAAGATCAGTTGAAATACGAAGACTGCCATCGCTATGGCAACACCTATGTACCAGTGCCGGTCAAGCGTTCTTGAAATGATATGACCCTCAACCGGCACGGTCCACAACAGAATTAGCGTTACGATGAAGTTGGTGATGTTTTCGCTGAGGAATGGCGTCAGAAACACGTTGCCGGCCACAAACATCAAGCTGAGCAATGCACCGCAACCCAGCAAAGCCATCACGGTCTGTAGCAGGCGTGCGCTTTTTCCGGAAAGCACAATGAGCGCGGCATAGCACAATAGACCTGCAATACCGGTGACCGTGCCAATCACGAAGTCCTGTTCATCAAGCTCTGCGGTCAGAAACGTCATGAGCAATCCGGCGAACAACCACAGCGCAATGATGACCACGAGCAAGAATGTCGAATGCGGTATTGCATCCGGCCCTTTTCGCAAGCGAATAATGTCAATTAGCGTTTCGATGAGTGCTAACACGGCAGGCACTGGGTTTCCTGATTGCGGGCAACAGATGATCGCATGTTAACCTCGGATTCTGAATATCGTTTGCGATGCATCAATGCCCCATTACCACTTTGTTGATCAACCCGACGCCATGACGCCGCGCTTGACCGGTCATGACCATGTCGGCGTCGATACCGAGTTTATGCGTGAAAAGACCTATTTCGCGCAGCTGTGCCTCGTACAGATTGCAACGAGCGACGAAATATTCTGCGTGGACCCACTGACCGAAAATGCGCAGGAGACATTCTGGCAAGAGTTGTTTGCCAGAGACTGGATCGTTCACTCTGCGCGCCAGGATATCGAAGTAGTTTCTCAAACAGCCGGCTCGATGCCCGTTTCGATTTTTGATACTCAAATCGCGGCCGGCTTACTGGGCTATCCGGCGCAGATGGGTTACGCGGGTCTCGTTAAGGACCTCTTCGATGTCGATATGGCCAAGTCGCATACTCGAGCCGACTGGACGAAGCGGCCGCTGCGTGAAGCGTACCTCGAATACGCCGCGGAAGACGTTGAGTACCTGCTGCCGGCCTATGAGTCTTTGGGCGAACGCCTGGATAATGAAGGCCGACTGGAATGGGCGCGCGAGGATTCACGCCTGCTGCTCGATCCGCAACTCTACGATATCGGCGCGGATCAGGCGCTTGGCCGCCTCAAGGGCGCCAGGAATTTTCGCGGCAGGAAGCGTGCTGCCGCCGCGCGACTGGCCTCCTGGCGTGAGCGCGAGGCTATCGGTCGGAATCGGCCGCGACAGTGGATATTGCGCGATACCGTGTTGCTTGAGATCGCCTACCGCCTGCCGGACTCGGAAGCTGAGCTGGCCGGCATTGAAGGGATGCCGCCGAAACTCCTGAGCCGTGCGGGCAAGGACCTGCTGCAAGCCGTGGCGGCAGCGTCCGCCGACGAGCACGACTACAGCCCACCGCGGCCGCCTGATGAGGGACAGAAGGCACTGCTCAAAGACATGCAGGCGCGGGTTCAGAAATGCGCCGTCGAGCTCGGCATCGCCGCCGAAACGGTTGCGTCAAAACGGGAACTTGCCGGCGTGATCGTGTCAGATAGTCGTGAGTCACGCGTGTTTTCCGGTTGGCGACGAGACCTTATCGGCAACGACCTGCTCGCACTACTGTAGCCGCGCTTTGCGGCTAGCCCCCGATCCGACGTCGTGAACCCGTCGCAATACGGCGACAAATTCGACTTAATGTGAAGTCGAATGCACGAGGCCCCGGACCCGTCGTATAGTTTGCAGGTGAATTAGCGGAGCACGTTTTGATGCGAATACTGACACTGGTCCTGACATCTGCTTTTGCTATTGCAGCGTGCACGAGCGGTGGCAGTGACACCCAATCGACACCCGCGCAGAATCTGCCAACTATTTCGATTGCAGATGCGTCGGTGGTCGAGGGTGACAGCGGCACCTCCGCGCTCGGCTTCACGGTATCACTCTCCCGCGCCAGCACATCCACTGTCAGCGTCGCCTACGCAACGTCGGATTCAACGGCGTTGGCCGGCAGCGACTACACATCCGCCAGCGGCACGTTGACCATTGGCTCCGGCGATACGTCAGGAACGATCACGGTCGATGTAATCGGCGACAGCAATGGTGAATCGGACGAAACCCTTGCAGTAACGCTGAGTAACGCGAGTGGCGCGAGCATTTCCGATGGCAGTGCTGTCGGTACGATCGAAAACGACGATGCGCAGCCCGTGTTCGGCCTCGACAACCGTCCGGATAACCAGACCTGCGTCGCGCCTGCACGTCCCGGCGCGGTCGCGAGCGTCGCCGTCGAGGAAGCGTTTCCGGGCCTCACTTTTGGAGGCCCAACCAAGCTGTTGATCGAGCCAGCGGTTAACCCGCGTTGGTTTGTTTTGCAGAAGGCCGGACAGATCCGGGTCTTTGATCCCGACAATCCGGTCGTCACGGCCTACCTGGACATCTCGAGTGTCGTAAACAGTGCCGGTGAGGGTGGGCTGCTCAGCATGGCGTTTCATCCGGACTACCCGGCTACAGCGGAGATATTTCTGTCCTACACGAGCGGCTCATCGCCCATGCGCTCGGTCATTTCCCGCGTGCTACTCGACAATGTAGCAGCGCCAAGCGCAATTAATGCCGGCTCGACAGAATACGAGATCATTACCGTCGATCAGTTTGCCAGCAATCACAACGGCGGCGATATCGCGTTCGGGCCGGACGGATTTCTTTATATTGGTCTGGGCGACGGCGGCGGCGGTGGCGACCCGAATGAAACAGGTCAGGATACGACGAATTTGCTGGGTTCCTTCCTGCGCCTCGACGTTATTGATCCTTCGATTACGTATCCAGCAAATTCCTACCTGATACCCGCCGGAGCCGAGGGCAACCCTTTCGCCGGCCAGGCAAAATGCGGCGCGGGCCTGAGTAACCCGAACAACTGCCCTGAGATTTATGCGTGGGGCATTCGCAACCCGTGGCGCTGGTCGTTTGATTCGGCGACCGGACAGCTGTGGGCCGGCGACGTCGGCCAGGGTGCAAGAGAAGAGGTCGATATCATCGAACGCGGCAACAACTACGGTTGGGACTGCCGGGAAGGCTTCCAGGCTTTCGAATCCACGGGCTGCAATGCGACCTACACCGATCCGGTGCATGACTATCCGCGCAGTGAGGGCAACTCGATTACCGGCGGCAGGGTTTATCGCGGTTCGGCAATCAGTGGCCGAATCGGTGAGTATATTTATGCCGATTACGGCTCCGGGCGCATCTGGGCGCTGCGCTCCGACGGCCAGGGCGGCTACATCAACGAGCTGCTGCTTGATGAATCGAGCGGCCCGGTCGCTTTTGCTGCTGATGCCGACGGCGAGTTGTATTTCGCCAATATCAACAATGGTCGTATCTATAAACTGGTAGCCCGCGGGGGCGGCGGCTCGATCCCGGACCTGTTATCCGCTACCGGCTGCGTCGACCCGGCGGATATCACGCAGCCCTATGCCGGTTTGATTCCATACGATCTTAATGCGCCGTTCTGGTCCGACGGCGCGGACAAGACGCGCTTCCTGGGGTTACCGAACAACGCGACGATTTCGATCGATGGCCAGGACGACTGGCAGTTTCCGATCGGCACGGTCATCGTCAAGAACTTCCTGCTGAACAACAATCTCATTGAGACGCGCCACCTGATGCGTCATCCGGACGGCGTTTGGGCCGGCTACACCTATGAATGGGACGCCCTGCAAACTGAAGCCACGCGCGTCGTTGGCGGCAAAACCGTCAATATCGCGGGCCAGGACTGGGTATTCCCGAGTGAAGCGCAATGCGATCAGTGTCACTCCGGCGCCGCCGGCCACGCGCTCGGACCCGAGACGGCGCAGCTCAACAAGGACTTCACTTATCCGAGTACCGGGCGGACGGACAACCAGCTGGAAACGCTCGATCATGTGATGATGTTCGCGTCGCCGCTCGCCGGCACCCCGGATACCCTGCCCGCGCTTGCGGACCCCATGGACACGAATGCCGATCTCGACGACCGTGCGCGCGCCTACCTGCACACGAACTGCGCGGGCTGCCATCGCCCTCTCGGGGGCACGCCGGTCGACATCGACCTGCGTTACTACACCGCGTTACAGGACACCGGCACTTGCGACGCGATTCCGCAGGCGGGAATGTTGGGCATCCAGGACGCGCGAATCATCGCGCCGGAAGATGCGGCGCGATCCACGCTCGTGGCGAGGACCAACCGGCGCGGCGATTTCGTCGCCATGCCACCGGTCGGTTCGAATGTAGTCGACACAGAGGGTGTCGCGTTATTGACGGAGTGGGTCAACGAATTGACCAGCTGCCAGTAACCGCGGCAGTGTCGCGCAGCGGTCAGCCCAGCGCTTCAAGCAAGCGCTCGTAGACCTCGTCGATCGTCCCTTCGGCATTGATCGTCGTCAGTTTGCGGCGCTTGGCATAGTAGTCGATCAGCGGTTCGGTGCTCTTCCGATACACCTCGAGACGATTTGCGATCGTCTCCTCGATGTCGTCTTCACGCTGAATCAGTTCACCACCGGCTTTCAGGCATTCGTCGAGCTCTTCCTGAGGCGAGAAGTGGACGTTCAACAGTTTGCCCGTCAAGGAACAGGTGCGGCGGCCCGTCAGTCGTTTCATAAGAATGTCGAAGTCGACATCCAGGAGCACGGCGGTATCCAGCGGCGTGCCCAATTGATCGAGAAGCTCGCTGAGATCCTCGGCCTGCTGCGTCGTGCGCGGGAAGCCGTCAAGAATG
>CAMYLB010000050.1 GCA_947259145.1 uncultured Woeseiaceae bacterium | reverse complement strand
AAGAGTGATGACTTGCCGCTGCCATTCGCCCCGATCAGGCCCATACGGTGCCCGGCGTGTACCTGGAAGCTGACGTTCTCTACCAGCACCTTGCGCCCGCGGCGAAGGCTGATGTTGCTGAGGCTCAACACATCAAATCTCGCCAAGCCACCGGTTCAGACGGTGCTCCTGGTATCCCATGAAAGGGTTGTAGCGCATTCGCAGGAAGTAGTTCGGCGTGAGCAGCAAGACCCCCCGTTCGCCGCGCGGCGCCAAGGCGCCGAGCACGATGCCACGGTCCTCGGCACCGCGCACAGACCCATCGCCATAAACCGGATCGTCGATACGAAATGGCAGCGCAATATGCGATAAGGAATAGATATCGTCGGGCCAGCTGTATGTCGTTTCTTCCACTACGGGCCCGATTTCGCCCGCGGCCAGGAACCACGAATCGACGGCAACGCTGGACGGACTGCGATTCTTCAGAATGGTCACGTCATAGTTTAACGGTGCGGCGGACCGATATCGGCTGACCGGTTCGTCTGCCGCGTTCTTGACAAGTTGCAACAGCGTGCTCTGGCGATTGATGTCGTATAACACCAACTCACTGCCATTCGCCGGCAGGTGATCGTACAGCACGCTGGTGATCGCCGGCGCGCTGACGGTGTTATCAACAACAGACTGGAACGTTAGTATCGGCGGTAAATTGGCGGCCTGGTCGGGCTGCGACAGCACTTTATGCATGCGTTTCGATATTTTGTGGACTTCCCACGCAGGTCGTTTCGGGAATGACGTAAATTTGAAGGGATCTACTTCGGGCAGGATTTCTGCCCAACTGAATTTCTCAAAGTACGGTATCCAGGAAATGGCGGCGTGCCAGTTCATGACGACTGCAATTGGGGAAATGGCCAGGCCGGGAGACAGGAGTACCAGTCCATCCGGGCAGGGCAGGTCGGTAGCGTCATCGCAGCGCAGCGCATAGTCAACGGCCAGCAGGCCACCGTTTGAATAGCCGGCGATCAGCAGGGACTGCGCGCTTGCCGCTTGTTGCGACGCGTATCGAACAGCAATACGAACCGCCGCCGTCCAATCTTCGTGGCGGGCCTGCAAGAGCCCGCTCACTGCAAAACCGTGCCCTGGCATGCGCGGAACGACGACGTTGTAGCCCGCACCCGCCAATGCCTGAGCGGTTGCCAGCATTGAGTAGGGCGAGTCGGTCAGACCGTGCAGCAATACGGCAACGCCACGTGGCGACGGTACCGACACTTCGTAGGACCGATTCCAGTTGCCGCTGTAGTTGCCCGGGAAGGTCAGGCTGTCCGCCGAGTAGCGATCAACCTGGCTGTCCGCGCGCGCATTCTTGTCGATGCTCCGATCCAGTTCTATCTGCAGCTCATCCTCGATGGCAAGGTAGGCAAGCCAGTCGGTGCCTGCCTCCCGGGATGCGTCGAATTCGTGCTCAAATACGATGCGGTGCTCCGGGCCGAGTTCAGGCATGTTTCGGGCGTCAAAAGCTCGAGTAAAATAGAGCGTCAACAGCAGCACCGTCAGAACCGTGGCGAGCCACTTGCCAACTTTGATCAGGGTGGTCATAAAGCAAAGTCTAACAGCTCAAAACGCGATAATATTTCGCATTCGACTTTAAGGAGAGCCCGATGAATCGCTTGTTGATACCAGTGCTTTTGTTCTTCACCGGCGCGTGTGCGAGCGACGTAAGCGACTATCCGTTCGCATTGGAACGGGTCGCGAGCTTTGATGAACCCTGGGCCATGGCGTTTCTGCCAGACGGTCGATTGCTCGTTACGGAGAAGCAAGGCAGGCTGCTCGTGGTGTCAGCGGACGATGGGTCGTCAGTGGCCGTAAGCGGCGTGCCGGACGTCGACTACGGCGGGCAGGGCGGTCTCGGCGACGTGGCCCTGCACCCCGATTTTGCCGAGAACAGCCGAATTTACCTGAGCTACGCCGAAGCCGGCGATGACGGTACTCGTGGTGCAGCCGTTGCCAGCGCCACGCTCACTTTGGTTCCCGGCAGCGAGGCGCTCAGCGACGTCGAGGTCATCTGGCGCCAGGACCCCCAGGTCAGCGGTCGCGGCCACTATGGCCATCGCCTGCTGTTTTCCGACGACGGCTACCTGTTTATTGCCTCCGGAGAACGGCAAAAATTCGATCCGGCACAGGACATGGACGGCAACCTCGGCAAGATCATTCGCCTAAACGACGATGGCTCGTTGCCGGCGGACAACCCCTTTGCCGAGCGTGGCGGCGTGACGGCACAGATCTGGTCGCTCGGTCACCGCAACCCGCTCGGCATCGCTTTTGACGCCGAAGGGCAGCTCTGGAACATCGAAATGGGCCCGCGGGGTGGTGACGAACTCAACCGTGTCCTCTGCGGGGCAAGAACTACGGCTACCCCATCGTCTCGAACGGCAGGCATTACGACGGCAGAGACATCCCGGATCACGATACGCGTCCGGAGTTCGAGGCGCCGAAAGTCTGGTGGACGCCCGTGATTTCGCCGGGCGGTTTCATGATTTACTCAGGAACAACGTTTCCTGAGTGGCAGGGTGACGGCTTTATTGCGGGTTTGTCATCAGAGGCGTTGATCCGCATCGAATTCGATGGCGAGAACGCGCGGGAAGCGGAACGGTTTGATATGGGCAAGCGCGTTCGGGCCGTCGTACAAGGTCCCGATGGTGCGATCTGGCTGCTCGAAGACAAGAAAGGCGGCCGTTTGTTAAAGCTGACGCCACGGTAACAGCCGGCGTATTCGTTTTGCCGGTCGGTGCTAATCGGGCGGCTTCTTGTTGTCGCGGTCGAATACATCCATGACCCGGTCCCCGACGTCGCCCGCCATGTCGCGCACGCGCTTTAGCCAAACACGCGCCCAGGCGAATTCGACGCCAAGCACAGCCAGTCCCAGGATGATTACGACCAGCCCGGGACCGGGCGTTACGAGCATGATCAGACCCAATAACACGATGGTCATGCCCACCGTCAGGATCGCGACACGACGTGCCTCGCGGTACGTCAATGCTGCCAGGGATTCAAGATCATCGACGAGTGGCGATACCAGGCTGGTTTCGTCTCTTGGTGTAGACAAGATCGAAGCGAGCATGCCGATGCTCAGCGCTGTGCCAATAATGGACAGCGATACGAGGTTGGGAACCGGGTAGTGATGCGACAGAATCATTTTTACGCCAACATAGGCCAGGATGAACACGAGGCTCAATTTCAGGAAACGGAATTTGTGCATCATGCCGGCAACGGCGAAGTACAGCGCACGCAGACCCAGAATAGCGAAAACATTGGATGTGAGAACCAGGAACGGGTCACGGGTTACGGCGAATATCGCAGGTATTGAATCGATGGCGAACATCACGTCACTGGTCTCCACCAGCACCAGTGCGAGAAACAAAGGAGTTGCGGCGCGGACGCCGTTCTCTTTGACGAAAAAATGGCTGCCGTGAAACTCACTCGTAATCGGATAATAGCGGCGAACCAGGCGGACGAATGGATTGCGGTCAAGGTGAATATTGTCGTGCCGGATGAACAGCATCTTCGCAGCTGATACCAGCAATAGCCCGCCAAAAACGTACACGATCCAGTCAAATTGATTGATCAGGGTCACGCCCAGCCCGATCATTATCGCGCGCAGAACAACGGCACCGAGAATGCCCCAGTACAAGACGCGATGCTGCTCAGCCAGGGGCACGCCAAAATAGGAGAAGATCATGGCGATAACAAAAATGTTGTCGACGGATAAGGATTTCTCGAGAAGGTAGCCCGTAAAAAATTGGATGGCTGCCTGCTTGCCCGACAGGTCATGCGACGCGACGTCGGTCCACCCCATCCAGTTCTGATCGTAGAGATAAAAGACGAATACGTTGAACGCCAACGAAACTACTATCCAGACGCCGGTCCACGCCAGCGCTTCAGGAATGCTGATCACGTGCGCTTTGCGGTGAAACACGCCGAGATCGAGCATTACGAGCGTGAGAATAAGTACCAGGAACGCGATCCAGACGACGATCAACAGATGCCCCCCTTTGACGTGGTTTGCGCTAGAAACACTAGCATGTTTCCGTCAAACTGTAGACTCGATCTGATGCAAAGACAATCGACTGTTTAAGTTGGTCAGGCGCTGAGGCGCGGGACACCACTGGGAGGCAATGATGAGAGACTATGGCACTAGCCAGATATTAGTAACGGGAGGTGCCGGATTTCTCGGCAGCCATTTATGCGACAGGCTGACGAAGGAAGGTCTGGATGTTCTTTGCCTCGACAATTTTTACACGGGCACAAGACACAACATTTTTCATCTATTGGACCTCAAGAACTTCGAAGTGATTCGCCACGATGTGACGTTTCCTCTCTACGCACAAGTCGACCAAATCTATAATCTTGCTTGTCCGGCATCTCCCATCCATTATCAGTATGACCCGGTGCAAACGACAAAAACGAGTGTCCATGGTGCAATCAATATGCTGGGTCTCGCCAAGCGGTTAAGAGCACGCATTTTTCAGGCCTCGACCAGTGAAGTATATGGCGATCCTGACGTTCATCCGCAGCCTGAATCCTATTGGGGCCGGGTTAATCCTATTGGGTTCCGCTCATGTTACGACGAGGGCAAACGCTGTGCCGAGACGCTGTTTTTTGATTATCACAGGCAGCACAATCTCGACATCAAAGTAGTACGAATCTTCAATACCTATGGCCCGCGAATGCACCCCAACGACGGGCGCGTGGTTTCCAACTTCATCGTGCAAGCGCTCAACGGCGAGGACATAACGATCTTCGGTGATGGGCAACAGACACGCAGTTTTTGCTACGTGGATGACCTGATCGATGCGTTCATACTCATGATGGAGACCGAGCCAGGGTTCACTGGTCCTGTAAACGTCGGGAACCCTGCCGAATTCACCATTTTGGAATTAGCGGAGAAAGTACTGGCGATCGTGGGTGGAGCTTCGAAAATTGTGCATAAGCCGCTGCCCGCCGACGACCCACGTCAACGGCAGCCGGATATTTCTTTGGCGAAGGAGAAACTTTCATGGAGCCCCAAAGTTGAAATTGACGAGGGCTTGCCGAAAACTGTCGCCTATTTTCGTGACCTCCTACATATCTGAAAACTATGTTGGCTTTTGGATCTCCTGGCGATTCAGCTTCCAGCGCGTACGCAATATTCGGATACCGGATTCTGCGACCGCTCGTTCCTCATGGTAGTATAAACCACACAAATGGCGCGCGATGATCACAAATAACTTGCCTCGCAAATAATCCAAGAGCCAGACGAAATGACAGACAGAAAGTTCATCGATTGTTTTATTTTTTTCAACGAGCTGTCGACGTTGAACATGCGCCTTCACGAACTAAACGATTGCGTGGACTATTTTGTGATCGTCGAATCGCCACTGACGCACGCGGGCAACGAAAAGCCCTTGTACTTCAATGAGAATAAAGCGTCATTCGAGCGCTTTGCAGACAAGATCATCCACATAATTGACGAGGGCGCACCAAAAAAAGCCAGGGGCCTGGGCAAATTGTTTCAACATCGAAATGCTATCGAGTATCACCAGAGAAATTTCACTATCGAAGCGGCTGGCCGCGTGCCAGGCATTAAACCGACCGATATTGTCATGTATTCGGACGTCGATGAAGTTCCCAATCCGGAATATCTGAAACCCGAATTATTCGATGATGAAAAGATAGTCGTTCTCAATCAACGATTTTTCTTCTATGACTTCACAACTGAAAACATGAGGGGCTGGCCCGGAACGATGTGTGCCCCGTACCGAATATTTGCCGATCTTAATTTGAATCGTATGAGGAAATTCAAGTACCGGAACCGGGACGGGCGAGTAATCTACACTCCCGAAACAGTGTCCAGGGAAGAACATGCGGGCTGGCACTGCTCGACGTTCGGTGGCGTTGAAAGGATTGTTACCAAGCTGGAGTCATACGCCCACCAGAAATACAACCAGCCCGAATTGAAGGACAAGGAAAGGCTCCGGGAAATCATTCGGGATAAGAAGGACCTGGTATCCAGAGACGATGACGCACACCAACTCATAGCAAATGACGAAGAGACGGACGTCAATTTGCCGAAGTACTGGAAGTTGATTTACCAGGAAGTCTGACCGTAGCCCGTGTTTCTAAATGCCGAGGCAGTTCTCGTCGCGGTAGAATATCGTTGAGCGATATGCCCGTATGCTGTTCGGTTTCAGGCCCTCGAAGTCGAGTTTTCGGAATCCGTGGTCGAGCAGAAAGTCGACGCCCTCGGCATGAGGAGGGTACATTGAATCGTCGAGAATGATCACGCCACGGTCAGTCAGCGCGGGGGGCGCGTGTTTAATGCAAGCGACTCTTTCTGCTGCGTCGACTACAATGACATCAAACTTCTGACCCTGGTGGGCCGCGCATTCGCGATAGATTCCGTGCTCGTCCTCATTGAAAAGAACGAGAGTGACGTTCGGAGGCATCGTCCCCTTCACGTACGCGTACCATTCTCCATCCATTTCGAGCGATGTCACATGCTTGACCAGCGACGCGTAAAAGCATGTCGAATTGCCGCTGCCGTACTCGAACAGCGAGAGGTCGTCAGTGAGCCTGTCCTCCAGAAACTGGATGATGTGATAGTTCATCCATGGAAGTGGCGAGCCATCCCTCCTGCAGGGCTTCTTGGTTTTGGCAGACTCGATATAGCCCAGGTTTCGCAGCATGGATCGGCTCGAATACACCAGTCCGATCGCCTTGAAAAACACCGCGACAGAAGGAAATGCGCGCCTTAGTCCTGATCGGATGCGCTTCAGCCCCGAAACAATAGGTCCTTTCTGCGCCATCTCCCCACCTGACCTTTCGTTATTTGAGTTATCGCGTTTAGAAGGGCCGAGATCTTATCAGGTCGCGGCGTTTCCTTCCTGTTTCGTTAGGGATCATTGGGTTCGGCGAAAACGGCAGGTACACTATTGGAAATCCTAGAATTGCGGGTGTCGTTCAACGGTAGGACATCAGCTTCCCAAGCTGAGAATGAGGGTTCGATTCCCTTCACCCGCTCCATGAGGACTAATTCCATGCGCTTTTTCAACGTCGCGATTCTTGTATGGTCGTTAGCTGTCGCTGCCTGCGGCGGCAACGCGGAACTGTCCGTTTCGGCTGGCACCGGTCCCGAACCCGTACTACCCGAACCGCGAAACGCTCTGATACCCCTCGTAAATATTGCGCGCGTTGCGCGCTGGGAGGACGGCGCCAAGCCAGTTGCAGCTGATGGACTGGTCGTCAATGCATTTGCAACCGGGCTTGACCATCCCCGATGGCTTTACGTGCTGCCAAACGGAGATGTGCTGGTCGCAGAGACAAATGCCCAGCCAAAAAAACCGAAAGGAATCGTTGGCCGCGTTGAAAAAATGGTCATGTCGCGTGCTGGCGCTGGCGTGCCCAGTGCGGACCGGATTTCGCTACTGCGTGATACGAATGGCGATGGTATCGCCGAAACAAAAACTGTGTTCCTGTCCGGCCTGACGTCGCCGTTCGGTATGAGCCTTATCGGCAGTCGTCTGTTCGTTGCCAATACCGATGGCGTCGTCAGCTTTCCCTACGCCGGAGGCGAGACACAAATAACATCGGCCGGGACCCCGCTCGTGGCACTTCCGGCGGGCGAGAATAATCGTCACTGGACCAAGAACCTGATCGCAAGCGCTGATGGCGAGTATTTGTATGCGTCGGTTGGATCGAACAGTGATCATGCGGAGAACGGCATCGAGAATGAGACCGGACGCGCCGCGATCTGGCAGATCGATGCCGAAACGGGCGAACACCGTGTGTTTGCGTCCGGGTTGCGCAACCCGGTGGGCATGGCCTTCGAGCCATCGACCGGTACGCTCTGGACAGCGGTCAACGAGCGCGACGATCTCGGCGGCGACCTGGTACCGGACTACATGACGTCGGTCGTCGATGGTGGGTTCTACGGCTGGCCGTACAGCTACTATGGCCACCACCTGGATCCGCGCATCAAGGATCAGCGACCCGACCTGGTCGCAAGCGCGCTGACACCCGATTATGCACTCGGACCTCACACGGCCTCGCTCGGGCTGGCTTTTGCCAAAGGCCAAGTGCTGGGGGCTGATTGGAGCGACGGTGCGTTTGTCGGCCAGCACGGCTCGTGGAATCGCAAACCGCGAAGCGGATACAAAGTAATCTTCGTGCCGTTCGCGAACGGCAAACCGGCCGGCGAACCCATCGACGTTCTTACAGAATTTCTGAACAAGGACGGCGACGCGCAGGGACGGCCCGTTGGCGTTATCGTGGACAAGGCGGGTGCGCTATTGGTCGCAGACGATGCCGGTAACACTATCTGGCGTGTTTCCCGCGCAAAATAGATTGTTCGGTGGGCGCGGCTTACGACGGGGGAACTCTGTCCGTGCCGCGTAGGTCGGTATACTATGAGGTATGAGCCAGGTAGGGGGCCTGCTATGAAGCGCGCTCAATTTCTGATGTTGGCGGCCGTTTCGTTCGCCGCGTGTGCAGCAGAAACACCGTCAGATTTGCTCGAGGGTTATGAAGAGGTCGACGCCACCACGATCCTGGACGCCCCGAGCGCGATCCCAGGTACGTACTCACCTCAAAATCGAGACCTTGTCGCGAGAGGTGAATACCTGGTCGAGCTGCTTGGCTGCGGCGCGTGTCACACCAACGGCGCGCTGGTGGGCGATCCCGATTTCGATCGACCGCTGGCGGGATCGGCTACGGGTCTTGCTTATACGGACCCCATGGGTGAAAAGCGCCCGGGTGTCATTTACCCCTCCAATATTACGCCTGACGACGAGACCGGCGTCGGTGCCTGGACGGATGAGCAAATTGCAAATGCCATCAGGGCTGGCATCGGGCGCCATGGAAGTCGGCGAATCGCATGGATGCCGTGGCAGGGATACGCCATCATCTCCGATGATGATGTGGATGCGATCGTCGCCTACCTGCGCACAATCAAACCCGTAAAACACCAGGTGCCGGCTGAAGTCGAGCCCGGCAAGCGCGCGAAGCACCCCTTTGTTTACTTCGGGGTCTATAGAAGCAAGACCTGACGGTTTGATCTTGCGCGTGCGCCGGCGGCGCGCCTAGTGCCCGATACCCTCGAGAACCTCAATCAGCTCATCCAGTTGTGCGACCGATTTCGGTGAACGCACCAGGATGGCTTTCATCGTATCGTCGACCACAGCGGACGCATCACTGAGCAATTCACGGCCGGCCGGCGTTAGCGCCGCGATCGCAAGTCGGGCGTCGCGCTTGGACTTTACGGTCGAGACGATGCCCAGCTTTTCCATGGGCCTCAGCGCCCGTGTGACCCCGGACGGTGTGAGTCCGACCGCCTGAGCCAGGTCGACGCGACTGGCCTGGGCGTTCGGCGCACCGCCAAGTGCCTGCAACAAGCGGTATTCCGCCAGGCTGATGCCGCGAATGGCACCAAGACTGCTGTCGAGGCGTCTTTCGAGACGGCTCCAGGCAGACGCGAAGGCCAGGGCCAGTGACTGTTCTTGGGTGATTTGAGTATTCATGCGTGAAGCATAACAGATACGTGAGTAATCACGCAATACACAAGTGTATGTACGGGTTGCCCAATGGTACCCAATTTGCCAAAGTACGGCCTCCTGACTTCAGGACCTCGTGCAAAGGACCTTATCTGTGCTGCAACCGCTCGAAGACATCGAAGCCCGCATCATCGGCTGCCTGATCGAGAAATCGATTGTCACGCCCGACCAGTACCCACTGACGCTGAACGGCCTGACCAACGCCTGCAATCAGAAGTCCGCCCGCAACCCGGTCATGGCGTTGCAGCGAGGCGAGATTCAACATGCGCTGCGCGTACTGGAGGCGAAACACCTGGTGCAGATGGAGGAGAACTTCAAGAGCCGGACCGAGAAATACCTGCAGCGGTTTTGCAACACGCGCTACAGCGATCTTGATTTCGACCCGGCGGAACTCGCCGTCGTTTGCCTGCTGCTGTTGCGGGGCCCGCAAACGCCGGGTGAGCTACGCGCGCGCAGCGGTCGTTTGCACGCGTTTGCCGATAACGCTGAAGTGTTGGCCGCATTGAAGCGCTTGCTGGTGCGCGACGGAGATCCGCTGGTCGTTGAACTGCCACGCACGCCGGGTCGCAAGGACTCCGAGTACATGCACCTGTTTGGCGGCCCGATCGATCTTGAGGCTTATGCCACTACCGCCAAATCAGCGCCACCCGCGGTTTCATCGAAACACGCGTCTGTAGCAGAGTTAGCAGAACGGGTGAGTGAACTCGAGGCTGAGGTGGCCGAGCTCAAGAAACGGATTCGTTAAGGTCAAAAGACGTAGCGGAATTCTTGCCGCCTACCAGTGTCCGGTACCCGGCTCGCCCTTGAAGGGGCCGACAACGTCAGACGTGATCCAGCCGCCGTAGAAACGTCCGGGTTGTGGCAGAACGCGCTCACCATCGACAATGCATTCGACGCGTCCCGGATAGAATGAAACATAGTCCTTTAATTTGTCGAAGCGCGCGCGGGGCCGCGGGTAGGCCCAAGCGACCGGAATATCCGGATTTGATCTAAGCGCCCAGTATCGCGCCGCGCCTTTCCACTCACAGACCGAACTGCCTAATGACTCGACGAGAGGATTCCAGTTCACATCTTCGAGCGGAACGTAGAAGGTAGGAGGACTTGCCGTTTCCATCAAACGATAGCTTTTCGTCGTGCGGACGATCACCGTATCGCCGTCTCTGACTTCGACCAGGCGACTACATCGTGTCGCAATCGGCGGTCTCGGATAATCCCAAACGGATTCCTGTCCGGGTTCAGGCACGACAGCGAAAGCCGGTCGCTCTATTCCTCGATAGTTCCACATTACGTCAGCGTTACCGCCCGTGCTCGAATACTCTGCTCCGCAGTACTGTACCCGATGTGGCTTTAATCTTGGCCTAGTCGTTCGGAAGCAGTCGGCTGATGTCGACCTTGAACTGCAGGAAGAAGATCCCGCTGACGGTGTCATCCATCATGCGTACGTCCATCATGCGTTCGACGGCTTTCACTGGCAGGTAGGTAAGGTTGATGCCCATGTAACGGTTGCCGACCGACAAGCTCGGCACTGCCCCAGGGAACGGCCGATTGTCATTGACGTCTCTACGCGTCATCACGAACGCATTGATGCCGGCATCAATATAGAAGCCGTCAAGGCGGTCACTCGCAAATAGTGTGCGGTGCAGCCCGGCGCCGGCCATGTAGGACATGTCCTCATTGCTGTCGCGAAAGCCGTTGACCATGACCTGTTTTTTCCAGCGCGACTCGGTCGCAAACTGGTATTCAAGGCCGAGGCCGACGTTGTCTTCGTTCCAATTCTCGGTCGCATCGACGTGAATTGAGCGGCCATTCAGAACCGCGCTGAAATTGCCGGCGAGGGCGGACGCGGCAGGCGCAACAATAAGTAAAGCGAGGAAGGTGAGTCTTGCGGCATTGAGTCGTTTCATACCAATTACTGTATGCAAGGCACATGCCGGAAATTAAAGTCTAATGATTTCAGTAATTTATAAAACTAGCTTAAAAACAGTGTAAAGAGAGTCGACAGCCGCTATCGAAGCGCCAACTTGGGCGGTCACGAGACGCGGAAATTCTGTGCGCTGGTTCCGCAATGGTGTGTGACGTGGCGTAGTTCTCAAAAAGTAATGCGGAGGGAAGCGGCGTCTTTCGCGAAACCACCAGCCATGGGGCAGATGTTAGACTCCCTCGCGAGTTTCAGCCACCGAGATGGGACAGCCAGCGAATGAATAAGATTTCGACAAAGAAATGGGATGACCTGGAGGATCGTGTGCCGGCCTACGCGTTGGTTGCCGACGTCGACCTCGTGATCGTTCGTTACGACGAATCGGTCACCGTGCTATACGGTCGCTGCGCGCACCGCGGTGCGCTGATGTCGGACGGCCATGTCGATGGCGACAACCTGATCTGTGGTGTGCACGGATGGGACTACCGTCTCGACACGGGCGTCAGCGAATACAATAACAGCGAGACTTTGCCTCGCTTCAAAGCCTGGATCGAGGACGGCGACGTACTGGTCGACGAAGACGAAATTGCGGCCTGGGCGAAACAGCACCCGCAACCCTATAATCGCGATGCTTACCAGGGCCTTTACCAGGACCCGAACGGCATCCCGATCGAACCGCATGTGAAGTTCATTCGTAAACTCGCGAATGAGGGGCTCACGAAAATGGGCCACCATGGACCCTCGGCTGCCATGGGCGTGCCGCGCAACAGTCTGCCGCAGTGGGACGACCTGCAATTTGTCGTCGGTCAGTTGCACAGGCTGCCTTTGCTGGATGACGAAGCAGTCGGCACCGAGCTCGTCATCGGTCCGCGCGCCAAGAAGCCGCTGCGTCTGGACATTCCGCTGTTTGTTTCGGACATGAGTTTCGGTGCTTTGTCCGAAGAGGCCAAGGTTGCGCTCTCTAAAGGCGCGGAGCTTGCAGGCACCGAACTCGCGTTATTTTTATGAACTCGCATCCGCGCGCTTCGGTTTTTCCTGGGACAAGGTGCAAAAGACGCAGGCGTTTCATTTCAAGGGCGGGCAGGGCGCGAAGACGGGCACGGGAGGTCACCTGCCTGGCAACAAGGTGCAGGGCAAAATCGCGGAAGTGCGACAGCTCGAGGCAGGGCAGGCTGCGATATCGCCGGCTCGGTTTCCGGAGTGGACTGAGCTCAGTCAGTTTCGTGACTTTGCCGAAGAAGTGCGTGACAAGACGGGCGGAATTCCGGTTGGCTTCAAGCTCTCGGCGCAGCATATCGAGAAAGACATCGATGCCGCGCTCGAGATTGGTGTCGACTACATCATCCTCGACGGCCGTGGTGGCGGCACGGGCGCCGCGCCGCTGATTTTTCGTGACAACATCTCGGTGCCGACGATTCCGGCACTCGCGAGAGCACGCCGACACCTGGACGCATGCGATTCATCCGACGTGACACTGATCGCGACGGGCGGCTTGAGGCACCCGGCGGACTTCGCCAAAGCCATGGCGCTGGGCGCCGACGGAGTCGCTGTCTCGAACGCAGCTATCCAGGCGATCGGCTGTCTCGGCATGCGTGCTTGCCATACCAATAATTGCCCGGTCGGAATTGCAACGCAGAAACCGCATCTTCGCGAGCGCCTGCCCGTTGATATTGCATCCGAACGGCTGGCCCGGTTCTTTGCAGCGTCAGTGGAACTGATGCAGGTCCTGGCGCGCGCCGCCGGACATCGGCACCTGAGCGAATTTTCGTTTGATGACCTCACAACGTTCAAGACCGACATGGCGCAACTTACGGGAGTCGCCTACGGCGGCGTGATGGCAAATCGATAAATAGGCAAGTGGCGGGCCCGCATCAATTTCCAAAACTGGAGCCTCATTCTCCGGATCCAACCCGCGACGCGCTGCATGCTTATGCGCGGGTCATGGGCGACTGGCTGAAAAGCTGTCGGCCAAAGCGCAAGCACTGGTGGCACGCGAGTCTGCGTCCATCGTTGGCGGGACTGACAACAGGAACCGTCCACGCGGCGACCAACTTCGAACTGGTACTGGATCTCCGCGAAAGCGTGTTATCGGCACACACATCGGCAGGTTCAAAACTGTCCGCGAGTCTCGACGGTCAATCGGCGGCCGATATCGCAGAGGCCGTAAACGAATTTCTTGCCGATGTCGGCGTCCACGCCGGCAACGCGGCGGAGAGCGACTCTTATGGCGCTGACCGTTTCGTTGGGTACTCGGCCGATCGCGCGAACAGCATTGGCCAGGCACTGGCGGCGGTGGATTCCGTTATGGCGGAGTTTCGCTCGGGAATCAAAGAAGAGACCAGCCCGATTCAGCTTTGGCCGCACCATTTTGACCTGTCGATGTTGTGGTTGCCCGGAGAAAAAATTGACGGCCAGGATCCTGACAACGAAGAGTATGCGGACAAGCAAATGAACTTCGGCTTCACGTTCGGGGACGAAGGCATTCCTGACCCGTATTTTTATGTGACGGCTTACCCGCTGCCCGATGGCTTTCCGGGTATTGAACTGCCGACCGGTGCGGAATGGCATACGGAGGGTTTCACTGGCGCAGTGCTGCGGTACAAGAACCTCATTGCAAGCAATGACCCGCACGGTTACCTGCTGGATCTTTGGGCTGGCCTTTTATCAGGCGGGCGCGAGCATATGCTGGCTCGTCACGCTGCATCATAATAATGGAGAATCTCTAGTGGCAGACTTTGATGGAAAAGTAGCGCTCGTAACGGGCGGTGGAACGGGCATTGGGCGGGCGACGGCCATTGCGTTCGCTCGTGAGGGCGCACGCGTCGTAATTGGTAATCGTAATAGCGAAGTTGGTGAGGCTGTCGTCAAAGCGATCGAGGACGCCGGCGGTGAAGCCAGCTTCCTGCGCACGGACGTATCTTCGGACGACGACGTCAAAGCACTGGTCGAGCACGCGGTGGCTACCTACGGTCGCCTCGATGTTGCCTTCAACAACGCCGGCATTGGCGGTGCGGCAGGGCCGCTCGCGGACCAAAGCTCCGACAATTACGACGAGGTCATGGGTATCAACGTCAAGGGCGTCTGGATGTCGATGAAGTACGAGATTCGGCAGATGCTCAAAACCGGCGGTGGCGCTATTGTGAACAACTCATCAGTGGGCGGTCTTTTAGGATTCGCCGGCGTCAGCATTTACAGTGCTTCCAAACACGCGGTGATGGGTTTGACCAAGAGTGCCGCGCTCGAGTACTCCGCCCTTGGCGTTCGCGTC
>CAMYLB010000049.1 GCA_947259145.1 uncultured Woeseiaceae bacterium | reverse complement strand
CGACATCATCTTCTTCTGGGTTGCCCGCATGATCATGATGGGCATCAAGTTCATGGGCGATGTGCCTTTCCATGAAGTGTATATCCACGGCCTGATTCGCGCCGAGGATGGCCAGAAAATGTCGAAGTCGAAAGGCAATGTACTCGACCCGCTCGATCTCATCGATGGCATTGATATCGCAGCACTGATTAAAAAACGTAGCAGCGGCATGATGCAGGATCACCTGTCGTCCAAGATCGAAAAAGCGACACGCAGAGAATTTCCAGATGGAATCAACCAGTACGGTGCCGATGCCCTGAGGTTTACGTTCGCAGCTCTTGCAACCACAGGTCGTGATATTCGCTTCGATCTCGGCCGAATCGATGGCTACAAAAACTTCTGTAACAAACTCTGGAATGCGGCGCGCTATGTCCTGATGAACACTGAAGCGCTCGACGACGGCGACGTCGAATTCAGCGCGGCCGATCGGTGGATCGTCGCGCGATTCGATCAGACCGCCGTCGATGTGCAGGGTCATTTCGCATCGTATCGTCTCGATCTTGCGGCGCAAGTCCTGTACGAATTTACGTGGCACGAATTCTGTGACTGGTACCTCGAACTGTCCAAGCCCGTGTTGCAGTCGGATCAATCATCGGCTGCGCTGCAACGCGGCACGCGTAGAACGCTGATAGACGTGCTGGAGTCTTTACTGCGCCTGCTGCATCCGCTGATGCCGTTCATCACCGAGGAAATCTGGCAGCAGGTTGCGCGGCGTGCGGGAATCGAGGGCGATACGATCATGCTGCGTCCCTACCCTGCGGCTTCAGGTGGCGCAACGGATAACGCAGCCGTCGACGACATTGAGTGGGTCAAGCAGTTCATTCTTGGTATCCGGCAGATACGTGGAGAAATGGATATTTCTCCAGGCAAGTTCCTGCCCGTATTATTGCAGAATACGAGTGACGTCGATCAGCGGCGCGCTGACGCGCATGCCTTATTGATACAGCGCGTGGGTCGCGTCGAGTCCATAACGGTTCTTGCGGACGACAGCGAAGCGCCGGCTGCCGCCACGGCCCTGCTCGGCGATTTGCAGCTGCTCGTGCCCATGAAAGGCGTCATCGACGTCGATGCCGAACGGGCTCGACTCGAAAAGCAAATGGACAAAGCGCGCGCCGATCTTGAGCGCACGACCGGCAAACTCGCCAACGAAAAATTTGTGAACAATGCGCCGACCGATGTGGTCACACAGGAACGAGAGCGGGCGGCAGAGTTTGAAAAGACGATCACTCAACTGACCGAACAGCTCGTAAAGCTGCAGGAGCTCGTCTGATCGCACAACTATTCTGAGCACTGCATCACACTCTGATCGGCGAGCCAGTGCAAAACGGCGTGGCTTGAGTGAATATGGCGTGATCAGGGCTTTTTTCAGAAGATTTTAAGGACCAGGGAATGCAGCGCGGAAACATCGTTGAGAAATTGCACACGAGTGAGGAGGCACAGCGTGCGGTCATTGAGCGTGCGCGTGACGCGCTCGGCGGCATCATTCTTGGCAAGAACGAACAAATCACTTTGTCTCTGGCGTGTCTGCTCGCACGTGGACACCTGCTGATCGAGGACCTTCCAGGGCTCGGTAAAACCATGCTCGCGCAATCACTGTCACGAGTGCTGGGGCTGAGTTTTCAACGCATTCAGTTTACAAGCGATCTTCTGCCGGCCGACATTATCGGCGTATCAGTGTTCCGGCAGAACCGCGGCGAATTCGAATTTCAGCCCGGACCAATATTTTCGCAATTGATTCTAGCCGACGAAGTCAACCGGGCCACGCCTAAAGCGCAAAGCGCATTGCTGGAAGCCATGGAGGAACAGCAGGTTTCTGTCGACGGCACGACGCGCTCATTGCCCGAGCCGTTCTTCGTGGTTGCAACGCAGAATCCAGGCGACCAGATCGGCACCTTTCCTCTGCCCGAGTCGCAGCTCGATCGCTTCCTGATGCGTATTCAAATGGGCTATCCGAATGAGGACAGCGAACGCGAATTGCTCACCGGAGCTGACCGGCGCTTGATGCTGAAGGACACCGAGGCTGACGCTAGTCCGGAGATGTTGCTCGCGTTGCAGCAATCGGCGACGGCCGTGCATGTCAGCGACGCGCTGATCGACTACATCCAGGCGCTCGTGCGCCATACACGGGAGTCGGCCGACATCGAAATCGGCTTGTCGCCCCGCGGCGCCCAGGCACTTGTCGCGGCGTCAAAAGCCCTTGCCTTCGTCGAGGATCATTCGGGCGCCTACCCCGACGACGTTCAGGCTGTATTTACCTCGATCGCAGGCCACCGACTCAAACCAGCCGGCGGCACGCAATTCCGCAGTCCAGCCGAACTTTGCCAACATGTCCTCGATTCCGTGGCCATTCCCTAGCCCGGGCGGATTCTTAAGCGCTCTCCGCACCGCGGCCGTCGCCCGTGTCGGGCGCTGGGCCCGCAAGCGTCAGGGTGCAGATCCGACAACCACGCGGCTGCGGCCTGGTCGCGTCTATATATTGCCAACCGGCGTTGGCATCGTTTTCGGCATCATGGCATTTGCGATGTTGCTGGGCTCGATGAACTACAACAACAACCTTGCGTTTGTCCTGACCTTCATCCTGATTGGCATCGGCTTCGTATCGATGCATCAGTGTCAGCGAAATCTCGTCGGTCTCGAATTAGCCTTCGCCGGCACAGAACCTGTATTCGCCGGTCAGACAATGCGCTTTGGTATCGCCGTCACCAACCATTCAAAGAACGCTCGTCACGGAATTCGCCTGTACAGGCAGGGAATAGAGAGTGATATCCAGGACCTGCAGCCCGGAGAAAGTAAGGTGTTCACCCTCGCCGTACCCACCGAGCAGCGCGGCCGGATCACGCTGCAGCGCTTCGGCGTTCGCACCCTGTTTCCATTTGAATTGTTCCGATCCTGGGCATGGCTGCACATGGAAATCAGTGCCCTCGTTTATCCCCGACCGGGAGAGCGCCCGCCCGAGCCGCCGCCAACGATGGTTGCGCACGGCCATCGTCAACATGATGCGCGGGGAGAAGAAGATTTCGCCGGCTTGCGCAAATACCACGAAGGTGATTCACCTCGCCACGTCGCGTGGAAAGCGTACGCCCGCAGCGGACAACTCCTGTCCAAGCAGTTTGCCGGAGCAGACACGAGCAGCCAGTGGTTTAATTTCGACGACATCGCCGTTGATGACGTTGAACAGCGGCTTTCCATTTTGACCCGCTGGGTCGTTGATGCCGACCGCACGCGCGAAGACTACGGTCTGCGACTGCCCGGCGTGGAATTCGAGCCGGCACACGGCGAGACGCATCGCAGAACCTGCCTCGAGGCGCTCGCGTTGTTCGAAAAAGGCACGACGTGATGATACAAGCACGCGGAACCGATGGATCACTGTTGTCCAGCCTGCCATGGACAATGACCGCGCTGGCGGTCTCGATTGTTCCGCACCTGCCTTATTTGCCGATTTGGATAAGCATCGCCTTGTTCGGCTGTACGATCTGGCGCTACGTGATAGAAAAACGCCGTCGCTCGCTGCCATCGGTGTGGCTTCGTGGGCTGCTTGCGCTCGCCTGCTTCCTGGGAGTGCTGGTAACCTACTCCACCGTCAGCGGTGTGGGGCCCGGTTCCGCCTTGCTTGCCATCATGGCAGCATTGAAACTCCTGGAGACGCGCAAGCGACGTGACCAGTTCGTACTGTTATTCATATCGATTTTTCTTGTCATGTCCGCGCTGTTGCGGGAACAGTATCTCTGGTCATTTCCCTACCTCGTCGTTAGCATCATCGTAATAATGGCCGCGTGGCTGCGGATGTCGGCCGCCCACGATGAGACAGCAAGGCAGACCTTCTCCACCGGCGGCCGACTGCTTCTTTACGCAGCACCGCTCGCCGTTGCGATGTGGATTTTCTTTCCGCGGATCGCAATACCGTTCTGGACGGTACCAATTGATACGGGCACAGCAACCACCGGCATCAGTGATTCCATGAGCCCTGGTGATGTGAGCAAGCTGTCGCAGTCGGATGCTGTTGCCTTTCGCGTCAAGTTCGAAGACACCATTCCCGCCGCGCGCGACCGCTACTGGCGCGGACTTGTGTTAACCGTATTCAATGGCCGAACCTGGTCAATGAATGACCCCTTTGCAGGCTCGCGTGTTCATGAAACGGTCACCGAGAAAGGTGATCCGATCAAGTATCAGGTCACACTCGAGCCAACGCACCAGCCGTATGTTTTCGCACTCGACATGCCGTGGTCCTGGACTTTGGAGCGAACGTTCATGGGCCCGCAGCAGCAACTGGTTAGCGCCCGGCCGATCGATCAACGTGTTGCCTACGACGCGGTTTCCTATACCGGGTTCAGCACAAACGCCGATCTTGGCAATTATGCGCGTTCCTGGTATCAGCGCTTGCCGGATGCCAGCAACCCGAGGACGCAGCGCGTCGCGAAGGAAATGCGTAGCGCCGCTGGATCCGACAACGCCTATATTGAAGCCGTCCTGCGAAAGTTCAATACGGAAGAGTATTTCTACACCCTGGAGCCGCCACCGCTCGGCAATAATTCAGTCGACCGATTTCTATTCGATACTCGGCGCGGATTTTGCGAGCACTACGCGTCGGCCTTTGCTGTGATGATGCGTGCTGCCGACATTCCGGCGCGCATTGTGCTTGGTTATCAGGGTGGCGAAGTCAATTCGATGGCTGGCCATCTGATCGTGCGCCAGTCCGATGCACACGCCTGGAACGAAGTCTGGATCGAAGGGCGCGGCTGGTATCGCATCGATCCTACCGCGGCCGTTGCGCCCGATCGCATCGACCTGGGTGCAAGTGATGCAGCGTTCCAGGGGGTCGGCGCGGCCTGGGGATTATCGGCGCCTTCGCAATTTCTTCACCAACTCTCAATGACGCTTGATGCGCTCGACGCCAAATGGAACGACTGGGTGTTGGGCTACGGTCCCGACAAGCAAAACGATTTCATGCAACGGCTGGGCATGCACGACCCGGACTGGCAGAAAATGATGCTCACAATGATCGGGCTGATCGTCGGTTTGATCGGACTAATCAGCGTGTTGCTTGCGCTGCGCTACAGGCCACCGGCAAAAGACCGTGCCGCCATACTTTTTCGGCGTTTTATCAAGAAGACCGGCCTCGAACCCGGAACTGGCGAAACAGCGAAACGCTTCGCACGCCGAGCGATGCAAACTGGCACGCTGCCGGCCGAAAGCGTCGAGTCGATCACGGCCGCATACCATGATGCGCGCTATGGCCCCACTGACGAATTTGCCATTGCGCGCCTGAAGCGCGCAGTCGGCACTATGGGGTAGCCGTCTCCGGTGCTTGTGTCCGTACCAGGGAAAGCAATAGCGCGCCGGCCAGAAAAAGCGGCATCAGCGTAAGCAGAACCCACTTCGGGTCATCGGACAGCATCGCCGCGGTGGCGACCATCGCGGGTCCCAGTACGTGAGCAAACTTCGTCACCATATTGTAAAAGCCGAAGAACTCGCCGGGCTGTTCCGGCGGGATAATCGACGCATACAAAGACCGGCTCAGACCCTGCACGCCACCCTGCACGGTTCCGATAACGATCGCCATGATATAAAACTGTCGAACATCACTCATGAACATTGCCCACACAGACATGCCGATGTAGACAAGCAACGCGAAATAGATTCCTGACTTAGGGCCGAAACGATGGGCAACAAAACCATATAGCAGCGTCGCGGGAAAGCCGATGAAATTTGTTATGAGCAAAGCCATGACCAGATCCTTGTCATTGAATCCGAGCCGCTGGCCGTAATTGACCGCCATAAAGATCACCGTGAATACGCCACCGATATATAACCAGTAGCCGGTGAGGAAGACGACGACATTCCGATACTGGCCGACTTTGTGCATGGTCGCTCTGAGTTCGGCGTATGCGGCACGAATCGCACCGCTGCTGACTTCAAGCGGGCTGTGACGCTCGGGAACGAAATACAACAACGGTACGAGAAAGACCACCCACCACGCACCCACCGAGATGAACGCGAAGCTGAATACTTCCGACGTGTCAGCAAAGCCGAAGCTTGCCGGTGATGACAGCATCCAAAGATGCAATGCGAGCAGTACTGCGCCACCAAGATAGCCGAGCGAAAATCCCAGGGTCGATACCAAGCTGTAGTAGCGGGGCTCGCAAACGTCGATGAGCAACGAATCGTAGAACACGACCGAACTGTAGTAGCCGACCGATGCCAGCAGGTAGATGCCGAGCGCGAGCGGCCATTCTCCCTTACCGACCAGCCCTAGTGCCGCAGTCATTGTCGCGCCGATTACGGCGAGCACAAACAGAAAACGTTTTCGATACCCGCCTGTGTCAGCGATGGTGCCGAACAACGGCGCGGTGACACAGACAATTGCGCTGGCGGCGAACGTTATCCAGCCCAGCCGGGCCGTTACGGTGGAGCCGTCATCATCGATGCTCCAGTAGTTGCCGAGAACCAGCGGAAAAAGGACCGCAAGGACACTGAGAGCGAACGCCGAATTCGCCCAATCGTAGAGCGCCCAGCCGATGACTCTTCTATTGAAAATGGGGAATATCGACAAACTCTCGTCTCAGTTCCGAGGCCTGGAAATCAGTGTTCTCGCGTCTTGCGGAATGCAATATCCGGCCAACGCTCCTCGGTCAGGCTAAGATTGACCCTGGTTGGAGCAATGTAGACCAGACTGTCGCCATGATCCAGCGCCAGGTTATCGTGCGCCTTGCGCTCGAAGTCGGAGAGCATCTTCGCGTCATCGCATTCGACCCAGCGAGCCGTGGCAACGTTGATTGTATCGAACTGACACTCAACGTTGTATTCATCGCGAAGACGATGGGCCACAACCTCAAACTGCAGCGGACCGACGGCACCGAGAATCAGGTCGTTATTGCGCAACGGCTTGAACAATTGCGTCGCGCCCTCCTCGCACAGTTGTGCGAGGCCCTTTTGCAGAGCTTTGAGGCGCAGCGGGTCTTTTAACACGGCCCGCCGAAACATCTCCGGCGCGAAATTTGGAATCCCGGTAAAGCGAATCTCCTCTCCTTCCGAAAAACTGTCGCCAATGTTAATTGTGCCGTGGTTATGAAGGCCTATGATGTCACCGGCGTAGGCAGTCTCCGCCTGCTGTCGGTCTGCGGCCATGAACGTTATGGCGTCGGGTATTTTCATTTCTTTGCCCGACCGCACATGCAGGGCACGAATCCCCCTGCGGTATTCGCCCGAGCAGATGCGCATGAACGCGATGCGATCGCGATGACCCGGATCCATGTTTGCCTGAATCTTGAAGACGAAGCCGGTCAACTTGTCTTCCGTCGGGCTGACCTCGCGTTGCTCGCTCGCGCGTACCAGCGGCGCGGGCGCATGGGTCACAAATTCGTCCAGCAGTTCCTTAACGCCAAAGTTCGAGATCGCGGAGCCAAAGAATACCGGCGTCTGCCTGGCAGCCAGGTATGCATCCAGCGAAAAATTCGGGCAAGCGCCTTTCACGAGTTCTATTTCCTCACGGAAGTCTTCGGCAACGTCGCCCAGCACTTCCGTTGCCTCATCGGAATAAATGCCATCGACCATTCGTATTTCACCCGCCTTCTGACGCCCGACCCGGTTGTAAAGGTAGATCTTGTCCTCCAGCAGGTGATAGACGCCTTTCAATGCACGGCCCATGCCGATCGGCCACGTGATCGGCGCGCACTCGATCTTCAGTACCGATTCAATTTCGTCGAGCAGCTCAATCGGCTCTCGCCCGTCACGGTCAAGCTTGTTAATGAAGGTCATTATCGGCGTGTCACGCAGCCGGCAAACCTCCATGAGCTTGATAGTGCGCTTCTCGACACCTTTAGCGCAGTCGATAACCATGAGCGCTGAATCGACCGCGGTTAAGGTACGGTAGGTATCCTCCGAGAAGTCCTCGTGGCCCGGCGTATCGAGCAGGTTGACGACGTAATTCTTGTACGGGAACTGCATGACCGACGACGTTACCGAGATGCCGCGCTGCTGTTCCAGTGCCATCCAGTCTGACGTCGCGTGACGATTCGCTTTTCGGCCCTTGACGGTACCGGCGAGCTGAATCGCGCCACCGTAAAGCAACAGCTTTTCTGTCAGCGTCGTCTTGCCGGCGTCCGGGTGCGAAATAATCGCAAACGTACGCCGCTTGCGGACTTGTTGTTCTATTTTGGACATTGCAATGAGCTCAGTCTTCTATGACAAGCTTCTTGGCGAGAACGGCCGCATCCTCGCGACCTTCGTGAGACTGATAGTAAGCCGGGCGATTGGCCACCTGATAAAAACCCTTCTTGCGATACAGTGTCAGCGCCATTTCGTTGGACGGGCGAACTTCGAGAAAAATCTCCCGCACCGATGCCGATCGAGCCCGAAAAAGTATTTCATCAAGCAGGCGCTCGCCATATCCCAGCGATCGAAACTCGGGATCGACGCAAAGATTAAGAATGTGCGCTTCACCGGCGGCAACGGACAGGATGCTGTAACCCGCTACCCGTTCCTGACGAATCAGGACAATACTTCGGTACCCGGCGAGCAGGCAGTCCCTGAACACGCCATGACTCCACGGAAACTCGTAGCTGCGGCGTTCGATATCGGACACCATTTTGAGATCGCCATGTTGCATATCGCGGATCGTGCTTGGTGGCTCTGCCAACCGCGTAATCAAGCGTCGTACTCCGCCACTAGCCGGGTGGCGAGGCAAAGGTCGCTCCACGATTTGCTTTTTTGTGAGGGACTCCGCAACAGGTAGGCCGGATGATAGGTGACGACCAGCGGGATCCCACCGAAGTCGTGTGGCCGGCCTCTCATTCGACCAACAGTCTCGTTGCTGCCAAGCAGGTTCTGCGCCGCGATCTTGCCAACCGCAAGGATGATCTTCGGCTGCACGAGCTCAATTTGCCGTTCCAGATACTGGCGACACTCAGCGGCCTCTTCGGGCCTGGGATCGCGGTTATCTGGCGGCCGACATTTGAGAATGTTGGCGATGAACACGCTGTCCCGGCTTTGCCCGATAGCGCGCAACATCTCATCGAGCAGCGTACCCGCTCGGCCAACGAATGGCTCGCCACGACGATCCTCTTCCGCGCCCGGCGCCTCGCCGATGATCAGCCAGTCGGCGTTCGGACTACCGACACCGAAGACCGTGTTTGTACGAGTTTTCGCCAGCTCACAGCGAGTGCAATCGGTGACGCATTCGCGCAGCTCGGTCCAGTCCATGCCCCCAGGCGATGCGACTGTTCCCGACATTTCCGCTTCCTCTGCATCCCGGGGCAACCAGACGTCGATTCCCATGGCCTGCAGATAGGCGCGTCGTTGATGTTCAGGGTGCATCATTGGCAGAGTCGGTCTTTAGAGCTTCAGCTGGGAGACAGGCCGTAGTTTGCCACGGCCAATCACGCTTTACACGGGACGAGCGGACTCAGGAGCGCGTCAGGGTGCCAATCAGGTCGGTGCCCGCGACGACTTGCTGGCCGGGCGTGACCAGAACCTTGCTATTGATTGGCATATAGACCTCGGCATACTGCGCAAGCCGGAGATAAGCGCAACGATGCCCCTGCCCGATGCGCTCGCCGAAGCGTATGAAAGACTTTGGAGCCAGACCAAAGCGGTAGCTCTGGAATTGCAGCACGACATTTTCGCCCTCGTCCGTCTGAATCCAGAGGGCATTGGCCGGGCAATCAGGACCGACGCCCTCGGCGGCCGACTGCAGATCCATGACTTTGCCTTCGACCGGACTTCGGGCCGTGTAGGTGCCCAGGCTGTTGACGCGAATGCGAACCAGGTGGGCTTCGCCCTGCACGACGCATATGTCGGTAACCTCCACCGCGACGACCGTGCCGTCGGCCGGACTGATGACCCCGAGGGCGACCGATGGCACATCCCGTATCGGGTCGCGGAACAACAACACCAACAAGACCAGCAGGATCACGGGCACGAGCGCGAACCAGGGATTGGAGTAACCCACCAGTGCGACGCCGGCCGCCACCACGAGCGCGATCGGCAGAAAGCCCTCCTGGGCAATGAATGGATTGCGTTTTCCGTGCACGATTCGAGTGTCTTCAATACCAGGCGAGCACGGACGATCCACTGCTTTCCCGGCTGAGTCAATACGGGAACAACACAGTCGCCACATAGCCCGGCAGAAACGGTTAGAATGCGCGCCTCACGGACATGAGGTTTTGCGATCAATGCGTTTTTCCGATTTCGGGCTGACCACACTCAAGGAAGTACCTGCTGACGCGGAAATCGTCAGCCACAAACTGATGCTGCGCG
>CAMYLB010000048.1 GCA_947259145.1 uncultured Woeseiaceae bacterium | reverse complement strand
ACTCAGGAAAAATGGTACGTCAAGATTGATGGCCATCGTGTACCGCCATTCTTCATCGCTTGTATCGCCGACATTGGCACGCACGATGACACCGGCGTTGTTAACCAGGCAATTCAGGTGCCCGAATTCATCAATCGTGTCGCGCACTAGTTCGTCGCAGTCCTCGGATTCAGCCAGCTCGCCCGACCACGTGACGATCTTTGCCGAAACATCAGCGACTTCTTCGAGACGGCCCTCATCTCGACCGGCGGCCATGACGTCCCAGCCTGCCTCAGCGAAGGCAATGGCAATGGCGGCACCGATGCCGGAGCTGGCTCCGGTCACAAGAACGACGCTCATGGTAAATTCCCTGACAGCATTTACGTGATATCCAGTGTATATCATGAGATTGGACAAGCGTCGTCGCCTGGAGGAAAAACAGCGGATGGCAAGCATAGATATCAATGCCGATCTCGGTGAAGGCGATGTTGCGGATGCTGAAATCCTTCGTGTCGTTTCGAGCTGCAACATCGCCTGCGGCGGCCATGCGGGCGACTCGGCCAGTATGCGCGCGACCGTTGCCGCGGCCATCGAAAACAGCGTCGCGATTGGCGCTCACCCGTCCTACCCGGATCGCGACGGATTTGGCCGGCGCAGCGGCTTTCTCGCGGGAGCCGATCTCCTGGCGACTCTGGTCGAGCAAATCCGATCGCTGTCTGCGGTCGTTGCGGAACACGGGGCCGCACTGCATCACGTCAAGCCGCACGGCGCGTTGTACAGCGATGCCAGTTCAGACGCCGAGTTGGCCGACGTCGTGGCAGCTGCTGTAGTCGAAGTCTGCGACGGTGTTTTCCTTGTCGGCCTGCCGGACAGCGAGCTGCAGCGAGCGGCGTGTCGTCGAGGACTGCCATTCCTGGCAGAGGCCTTTATCGACAGGGCTTATCTTGCCGATGGGCGCCTGGTGTCGCGCTCGGAGCCTGGTGCCGTGCATCAGAGTCTCGCCACTATAGAAGCGCAGGCAATTTCGCTGGCACGGGACCATTCGGTGACCAGTATTGACGGACAGCTTGTTTCGTTATCAGCAGACACACTCTGCGTCCACGGCGATACGCCCGGGGCGGCGGAAGTAGCACGCGTCGTTCGTCATGCACTCGAACAACAGGGAATCGAGATCTGTGTCGCCGGGTAACAAGATACACGCCTGTGGCGACGACCTGATCAGCATTGATGTGTCGAGTCCGGCAGAGGCGCAGATGCTGGCGGAGCGCTTGCGGGCAACCGGCGATTGGATCGAAGTGGTCGGCGGCATAGATACTGTCGTGTTGCAGTTCGATGCGGCGCTACAAGACCCCGACTTGGTCGTTCGCAAGGTCCACGAGACCACGAGTCAGGATGAGCCCGTCGCGGCGATATCGCCGGATGTCGTCGAAATCCCCGTCTGCTACGGCGGTGAATTTGGCCCGGATTTTGACGCTGTCTGCGCGATGCTCAAGATTTCCGCCGAAGAACTGATTGCGCTCCATGCCGGTCACGATTATACGGTCGATATGCTCGGTTTTACGCCCGGCTTCGCCTATATCGGAGGTCTCGATGACCGCCTCGGCGTGCCACGCTTGCGCGAGCCGCGCGTCAGCATCGCGGCGGGCTCTGTGGGCATTGCAGATGGCCGAACCGGACTCTATGCGTTGCCGGGCCCAGGCGGTTGGGTGCTGATCGGTCGCACGTCGTATCCGTTATTCGATGCAACCGCCGATCATCCGTTCGCACTCAAGGCCGGCATGCGTGTTCGTTTCGTCGCGGTGCAAGAACTGTGACGCTGGAAGTACTGAAGCCGGGTCCGCAAACGACGATCCAGTCGGCGCCGCGAACGGGCCAGCGTCACCTTGGTGTGCCATCCAGCGGACCGGCAGATCCGCTCTCCATGGCGCTGGCCAATCGGCTGGTCGGCAATGACCTGTTGGCGCCGGCGCTGGAAATAACGCTCGGCGGAATGTCGCTGCGCTTTCATTCAAATACAGCCGTTGCCCTGGCCGGCGCGCACGCTCGGGCGACGCTGGCAGGAGAACCGCTGCCGCTTCACTGCACGAAAGAGGCCAAAGTCGGCGATGAATTGCTGGTCGGTCGGTCGGAGCTGGGCGCGCGGACCTATGCTGCGTTCGCCGGTGGCTTACTGGCTGAGGAGATTTTGGGTTCGTCTTCGACTTACCTGCCGGCGGCTCTGGGCGGGCATCATGGACGGGCTTTGGTAAAGGGCGATCACCTCACCGTCGATCGTTGTGAGCGGCTGGTCGAAGTGCTGGTTACGCCCGATAAATTTCGACCGCCCATGTCCGCAAGCTGGGCAGTTCGTGCCTGCGATTCGGGAGAGACTGGTTGGCTGCGAAATCGGCAGCAATTATTCGACACGAATTTCACCGTTACAGCGCGCTGTGACCGCATGGGGATAATGCTCGATGGGGCAGCAGTGGCCATTGAATCTGATGGCCGCATGGCAAGCGTGCCGGTATTCCCCGGCACCGTGCAGTGTCCGGAGGATCGCCGCGTCTTCATGCTGTCAGTCGATGCTCAGACAACCGGCGGATACGCGCGAGTCGCTCAGATTGCGCGTGCCGATCGTCACTTGCTGGGTCAGCTACGACCGGGCGACCATGTCAG
>CAMYLB010000047.1 GCA_947259145.1 uncultured Woeseiaceae bacterium | reverse complement strand
TCGAGAACGTGCGCCGCACCTACCTGCCCATGCATTCCATCATTCGCATCGACGAAGTGGACAAGCAGGGCGTCAGCAAAATAAGCAAGCTCGAAGGCAATAACGTGGCGCAGTTCCCGGTGCCCGTCTACACACCAGGCGACAGCAACAAGTAGGTGGTCGATAAACGGGGGCTCTAGTATCATCCCCTGCCAATGCCTCCCACCCTCGAATAAGGTCCCCCCTACCGACATGCTGGAACTGCCCGGACAGTCGGCCCTGTCCAATTTCCGCCTGGCTAAACTGACTCATGTGCTGAAACGTGCCGACGGTCGATTGAAATCGGTCCAAGCGCGATTCGTCTACCTGGTCGATACCAGCGCCGAGCTCGGCAAAGAGGGTCGCGCGCGGCTCGATGCGTTGCTGCTGTCGGGCGACAAACCAGCCAAGCTCGGCAAAGGCGTTCAGACACTCTATGTTGTGCCCCGGCCCGGTACGATTTCGCCCTGGTCCAGCAAGGCGACCGATATCGCCAAAGCCTGCGACATCGAAGCGGTTGAGCGCATAGAGCGCGGTATCTGTTACGGCCTCCGGTTTTCAAAAAAAGTCGACACCGCCGCTGCCCTGGATTTGAGTCACCACTTGTTCGATCGAATGACGGAGACCGTATTCGATAAAGTCGAACACGCACAGGCATTGTTTGAGGCGCATGAGCCGGCGCCCGTCATCAAGGTTGCGCTTGCCGCCGAGGGCAGGCAGGCGCTGGTCGAAGCGAATGCCGACCTCGGTCTCGCGTTGTCCGGCGACGAAATCGACTACCTCGTGCGCTGCTATGGTGATCTCGATCGCGACCCGACCGATGCCGAACTCATGATGTTCGCACAGGCTAATTCAGAGCACTGCCGGCACAAGATCTTCAACGCAAGCTGGGTGATCGACGGCGAAAAGCAAAAGCAGCGCTTGTTCGGCATGATCAAGTCCACGACCGAGAAGACGCCCGACGGTGTCATATCGGCTTACAGTGACAATGCAGCCGTTATCGAAGGGTGCAGCGGTTCGCGCCTGATGCCGCGGCCGGCCGACCGCGAGTATGAGTTTGTTGAAGAGCCGATCCATATCCTCATGAAAGTGGAGACCCACAATCACCCGACCGCAATCGCTCCGTTTGCAGGCGCTGCGACCGGATCGGGCGGTGAGATTCGAGACGAAGGCGCCACAGGTCTCGGCGCGAAGCCGAAGGCGGGCCTCACAGGTTTCACAGTGTCGCATTTAAGGATTCCAGACTATCGGCAACCCTGGGAAGACGACTTTCCGCACCCCGACCGCATGGCGACGCCACTGGAGATCATGATCGAAGGGCCCATTGGCGGCGCGGCATTCAATAACGAATTTGGCCGGCCCAACCTGGCGGGCTACTTTCGTACCTATGAGAGCCGCCTGCCGGGATTGCCCGACAACGAGATTCGTGGTTATCACAAACCCATCATGGTCGCCGGCGGAGTGGGCAATGTTCGGGCCGGGCATACGAACAAGATTGACGTACCGGTTGGTGCCAACGTGGTCGTGCTTGGCGGGCCCGCGATGTTAATAGGCCTCGGTGGTGGTGCTGCCTCGTCGCTCGCGAGTGGCGCCTCGAGTCAGGATCTGGACTTCGCTTCGGTGCAGCGCGGCAATCCCGAAATGGAGCGGCGCGCGCAGGAAGTTATCGATCGGTGCTGGGAGATGGGTGATGACAACCCGATACTGCTGATTCATGACGTCGGTGCGGGTGGTTTGTCGAACGCTGTACCCGAGGCAGTTGATCACAGTAAGCACGGTGCGCGGATCGAGCTGCGTGACGTAGACAATGCCGAACCGGGCATGTCGCCAATGGGTATCTGGTGCAACGAAGCCCAGGAGCGCTACATATTGCTCGTTGGCGATGATCGTATCGATGCGTTCAAGGCGATGTGCGAGCGCGAGCGCTGCCCGGTCTCGGTGATCGGGGCGTTGACGGATGACGGCAACCTGGTCGTCAACGACCGTGATTTTGACAATCGCGTCGTCGATATGCCGATGGACATGCTGCTGGGCAATCTGCCCAAGATGGAACGAACCGTCGAACGCGTTGTGTTACCCGACGACGGCCTGGATCTGTCGGGCGTCGAACTTCTGGATGCGGCGCTGCGGGTCCTCAGGTTCCCGGCAGTTGCGGACAAGTCTTTCTCAGGTTCCCGGCAGTTGCGGACAAGTCTTTCCTCATTCACATCGGTGACCGCACGGTGGGCGGCCTCTCTGCCCGGGACCAGCTGGTCGGGCCATGGCAGGTACCGGTTAGCGACGTCGCCATAACGGCATCAGGCTTTGGCGGTACGACCGGTGAGGCTATGGCGATGGGCGAGCGCACTCCGCTGGCGGCGACCAATGCCCCGGCGTCCGGACGCATAGCGGTGGCTGAGGCGCTCACAAACATTGCTGCCGCGCCGATTGAAAACATCAGCAAAGTGCGTCTGTCGGCCAACTGGATGGCTGCCGCGGGCCATCCCGGCGAAGATGCCAATCTGTTCGACACGGTGAAAGCAGTAGGGGACGAACTGTGCCGCGAGATCGGCGTTGCTATTCCGGTCGGCAAAGACTCGATGTCGATGCGCACGCGCTGGGAGGATGAATCGGGCGAGCACCAGGTTGTGGCACCCGTCTCCCTGATCGTCTCGGCATTTGCGCCTGTGACAGACGTGACGCGTCACTTGACGCCCCAGCTTCGTCACTGCGATGAGCCGAGCTACCTGTTGTTGTTCGACCTGGGGTCCGGCAAGAATCGTCTCGGTGCTTCCTGTCTCGCGCAGGCCTACCAGCGCACCGGCGGTGCCACGCCCGACCTCGATGACCCGCAGATGCTAAAGCGGTTTTTCGCAGCAATTCAGGAATTAAATTCGCGCGGTATGCTGCTCGCGTATCACGATCGAAGCGATGGCGGGCTGTTTGCGAGCGTTGCAGAAATGATTTTTGCCGGCCGCCTCGGCGTCTCGCTGTCGCTGAGCGGCTCGCGCGTCGCATTGCTCAAGGCTTTGTTCAGCGAAGAACCCGGCGCCGTCGTCCAGGTTGCCAAGAGCAAGCTGGCACAGGTGCAAATGCTCATTGATCGCAACGGCATTGCGGCCACGGCCATCGGGCGCGTCGAGGCTGAGCCTAAACTCACGGTACGGAGTGACAACGAGGTCGTACTCGAGCTGGATCGTGCATTCATGCAGCGCGAATGGTCCGAGATGAGTTACCGCATTCAGGCATTGCGGGACAATCCTGCAACGGCAAAGCAGGAATTCGAGCGCATCCTCGACGACGATGACCCCGGGCTAAACGTCGCCTTGACGTTCGACCCCAGTGACGACATTGCGCGTGTGCATCGCAGCGGCGTCAAACCTCGCGTAGCGATCCTGCGCGAACAAGGTGTCAACAGCCAGGGTGAAATGGCCGCGGCTTTCATGCGCGCGGGCTTTGCAGCGGTCGATGTTCACATGAGCGATCTGCTGAGCGGTCGTGACACACTCGCCGGCTACCAGGGGCTGGTTGCGTGCGGTGGTTTCTCATTCGGCGACGTACTCGGCGCCGGCGGCGGCTGGGCAAAATCGGTTTTGTATCACTCGCGCACTCGTGATCAGTTCGCCGCTTTTTTCGAGCGCGGCGACACGTTCGCACTGGGTGTATGCAACGGTTGCCAGATGATGTCTCACTTGCGCGAACTGATTCCCGGTGCCGAGAACTGGCCGCGTTTTCTGCGCAACAAGTCGGAGCAATTTGAAGCGCGCCTGAGTCTCGTCGAGGTTGTGCAGAGTCCATCGCTGTTTCTGCAAGACATGGCGGGTTCGCGTTTGCCCATAGCGACGTCGCATGGCGAGGGCCGGGCGACGTTCCTCGATGACACGGCACGTTACGCGTCGTCGTATACTGTTGCGATGCGCTATGTCGATAATTACGGCGAGGTCGCCGAAAAGTACCCGGCGAATCCAAACGGCTCACACGATGGCATCTGTGGTCTCAGTAACGAAGACGGTCGGGTGACGATCATGATGCCGCACCCGGAGCGAGTGGCGCTTACGCGGCAGAATTCCTGGCACCCCGATGCGTGGGACGAGGACGGTCCCTGGTTGCGGTTGTTCCGCAACGCTCGTGTTTCAATAGGATAGCGGGCTGCTTGATAAATTTATCAAGCAGCCCACTAGGCCGACGCGAGGTTGTCGTTGTTCTCGGAGACAAAGAAGCGACGCACTTTGATGGCTCGCGTCAGCTTTCCGTGGCGCACGAAGCACTGGTAGAACATGTCTTTCAATACCTCGAGCAGAATGCCCGCTTGTGCGCGATTGAGTAACGGAAGGTCTTCGTGCTGGCCGGCCCCAAAGAGCACGGCTTTGATGGGTGCGAATGACTCGTCATCGATTCCGGCAATGTCCTGGGCGACCATGACTTCCTCGAACGCACGCAACTTTCCGCCTTCACCGAGCGCATCAAACGCACTGATGGAAGCTCGCCGGCACATTGAGGCAAAAGCGTTGAAATTGTTGCCCGAGTAGCAGGCCAGCGCTTCACGAAAAAGCACTTCAGTGTGTTTCGGCAAATACGAAAAAGCGAAGCGTTCTTTGGGCCGCTCAAGCTCGATGAAATTGCGATAAAGCTCGACGCGGTTTTCTTTATATTCGCGTACCGCGAAACGCAGGAACACGGGTGCATCGCATGCGTCGCACTTGTAAACGAGCCCAACGTGTTTGGGTTTGTCACGTAGCAGGGAAGCCGCAAGCAGGGAAGCCGCATCCGGCACCGACTGCGGACTCATGTGTGCATGCATGCCGCAGTACGGACATTCGAGTCCGATCCGTTCCTCGAGCTCGCTGTGGATCCCCTGACCCTTTTCGATAACTATCGCCATTTGTTCCTGCTTCTTGTTTTTGTTGGATGGCAGAATCAGCTAAGTCAATTAGCCAATTCAGTATGCATGATAGATCATGCGTCGCTACCCATGGTTAACATAATAATGAAATCCTTAAGTCGCCTTTTGCCGACAGAAACGCAGGCAGCATCAGGCTTCCAGTCTCTTGTACTTTATCCGGTGCGGGCTTGACGCGTCGGCACCGAGCCTGCGTTTGCGGTCTGCTTCGTAGTCGGCATAGTTGCCTGCAAACCAGACGACCTCGCTGTTTCCTTCGAACGCGAGAATATGCGTCGCGATACGATCCAGGAACCAGCGATCATGCGAAATCACGACGGCTGAGCCCGGGAATTCCAGCAGCGCTTCTTCAAGTGCTCGCAGGGTCTCAACATCGAGATCGTTGGTCGGCTCGTCGAGCAGCAGGAAGTTGCCACCTGCACGCAGCGTTTTCGCAAGGTGTACGCGATTGCGTTCGCCTCCGGACAGCAAACCTATCTTCTTTTGTTGATCCTGGCCGCGAAAATTGAAGCGTCCGACATAGGCCCGCGAGGAGGTTTCATAGTTGCCCACAGTGATCAGGTCGAGTCCGTCGGAAATCTCTTCCCAGACAGTCTTGTCGTCGTTCAGACTATCTCGCGACTGATCGACGCTTCCGATCACCACGGTGTCGCCCAGTCGAAGTGTGCCCGAGTCGGGCTGCTCTTCGCCTGTGATCATGCGGAACATCGTCGTCTTGCCCGCGCCGTTCGGCCCGATGACACCCACGATTCCGCCCGGAGGCAGCTGGAAGCTCAGGCCGTCGACGAGCAGCTTGTCGCCAAAGCCTTTCTTGAGGTCTTTGACTTCCAGCACGACGTCGCCAAGGCGCGGCCCGGGCGGGATGTAGATTTCATTGGTTTCGTTACGCTTCTGGTAGCTGGGCGAGGAAATTTCTTCAAACTGTCGCAAACGCGCTTTTGACTTGGCCTGACGGCCTTTGGGATTACTGCGTACCCATTCCAGCTCGTGCTGCATCGCTTTTCTGCGGGCCTTTTCAGAGGCTTCCTCATGCTGCAGGCGCGCTTCTTTTTGCTCGAGCCAGGACGAGTAGTTGCCTTCCCATGGTATGCCGTGACCGCGGTCGAGTTCCAGGATCCAGCCGGCGACGTTGTCGAGGAAGTAGCGATCATGGGTCACAGCGATGACCGTGCTTGGATATTCGTCAAGGAAGCGTTCGAGCCATGCGACGGATTCGGCATCGAGGTGATTGGTGGGCTCATCGAGCAGCAGCATGTCGGGCTGCGACAGCAGCAGGCGACAGAGCGCCACGCGGCGGCGCTCACCACCCGACAGCTTG
>CAMYLB010000046.1 GCA_947259145.1 uncultured Woeseiaceae bacterium | reverse complement strand
GCGCGCTGGCATTGTCCCCGAATGGGGAGAGGCGCGCTCCTACAGAATCATTCCTGCAGTAACGCCAGCAGAGCCACTACCGTTGATTCCACGCCGGCTTTTACCGCCGGTTCTGGCGAAATCCTGAACAACGGTGAATGGTGGCTCGGCACCGGCGGACCCCCTGCCATCTCAGTGTCAAAGTCCTTCTGCGGCGTTCCGCCGATCGCCCAATAGACACTGGGTATCTCCGGGTCATCGGTGAAGAACGGAAAGTCCTCGGCCCCCATGCCCTTGGTCGGAATATCGACCACGGCATCGTTTCCCATTGCGTCCGTCCATGCGACTTTCAGGCGTCTCGTCAGCGCCGCGTTATTGTTCGTCGGTGGAACGCTTTCCTCGGAAATGATCACCTGCGGCAAGCGATCCTCTGGCAGACCCGCAACACGTCCCATGTTTTCCGCGATGCGCTTGATGCCGTTGAGCAGGATCGCGCGCGTCTCTTCGCTGGTATTTCTGACTGTCAGCTGCAGATGTGCCTCATCGGAAATGATGTTGTGTTTGGTGCCCGAATGAAACGAGCCGACTGTCACGACGCCGGGATCGCGCGGCGACAGCTCGCGCGAAACCAGGGTCTGCAATGCAAGAACGATCTGGCTGCCCAGCACGATCGGGTCTTTGCCGCGGTGCGGACTGGCGCCATGCGCGCCTACCCCGTGAATGATGATATCGACCGTATCAGCGCCGGCATAAGGACTGCCTTCCGAGACGTTGATGATGCCCGCCACATTGCTCGACGACACGTGGAAAGCTAACGCGTAATCGGGTTCACCGAATCGGCCCCAGATGCCATCTTCTTTCATCGCACGTGCGCCAAGCACACGTTCCTCGGCCGGTTGCACGATGAGCATCAGCCTGCCATGCCAATCGTCCTTCCTGGCCGCCATCTGCCGGGCCGTGCCGACGAGGCTGGTTATGTGCACGTCGTGACCGCAGGCATGCATCGTGAAAACGGTGTTGCCGGTGATAGGGTCCGTTTGCGTCGCGCGTGATGCGTTGCCCAGACCGGATTTTTCCTCCACGGGCAAGCCATCCATATCGGCCCGCATCATGACCAGCGGGCCGGGTCCGTTCTCCATCATCGCAACGACACCCGTGCCGCCTACATTTTCGGTGACCTCGAATCCGGCCGCCCGTAGTTCTTCCGCCATGCGCTTCGCGGTTTCGAACTCGACCGTCGAGAGCTCAGGGTTGCGATGGAAGTGATCAAACAGCTTTGCGAGGTGGCTGTCATAGTCCTTTTGTACGGCGTCGTCGAGATCGCTGGCGGACGCCGGCAAGGCAATAAGAATCGCCAGGAATATGGCAATGCGCTTGGTCATTTGGAGTTCCCATGGCTTGGTTTCAGCCCAGTGTAGACACAAACCGGCCGAGGATCACTCGATGGTGACTGGCCCAAGCGTGACTTGGCCTGCCGGGCCGGCAGGATATGGGGATTTATGCCGGTGAACCGGCTGATCAGGTATTGGGGCCGCCGCCACCCTGCAAACGGGTGATGAGTGCTCGCAGGAACACCTTGTTGAAGCGCAGCTGACATGCCGATGAAACCTGCTCCATGAGCGATGAACTCACGCGCAGAATCGTGACCTGGCCCTGGGCCTGGATGGACGCCTGGCGCTTGGCGCCCCTGACGTAGCTGGTCTCGCCGAAGCAATCACCGTTCGACAATGTGCCGATGCTGTTGCCATTTGCTTGCACCGCCACAGCGCCGGCGACAATGATGTAAAAACGATCATCGACTTCGCCTTCGCGAACGATGTCTTCACCGTCTTTGTATTCGTGCCAATCCGAGGCGCGCAGCACTTCCCAGATTTCGGCATGAGAAAACTCGTGGAAAAACGTGAGGGTACGCAGCAGGTCGAAATGTTCCTGGTTATCGAGGCTGTCGTACTTTTGACGAAGATCCTTGTAAACACGCGTCAGTTCCGCCGACATTGCATTACCCGTAAGCAGACGCTTATCCGGGTCTTTCTGCATCGTCGTCATGACGACATGCTCGAGCTCCTCAGGCAAATCGTTGCGATAGGTATGAATCGGCGGCGGTGTCGCGTACACAATCTGGTGCAATAATTTGGACAGGTTGTCGGCACGGAACGGACGAAAGCCCGTCAGCAGTTCGTACATAACGGCGCCCAGAGAATACAGATCCGAGCGCGACGTCAGCTCTTCCGACTGCACCTGCTCGGGCGACATGTAACTCGGCGAACCTGCGATGCCTTCGATGCGCGAAACTTCGGAGTCGCTGACGATCGCGATGCCGAAGTCGATGATGCGCACGTCGTTGTCGATCGTCAGCATTACGTTGCTGGGCTTGATGTCGCGATGGATAACGCCACGGCCGTGTGCGTAGTGCAGTGCTTTGGCACATTTGTAAATGATTTCTACGACGTCGTCGACGCGCAGCAGATTATCAGGGCGACAATACGCGGCGAGAGTGCGTGCGCCCTGAATGTGTTCGGTAACGACATAGTAGCTGCCGTCTTCTTCGCCCGCGTCGAAGATCGGCATGATGTTGGGATGCTGCAGCATCCCGACCATGTGCGCTTCGTTGAAAAACATCTTGCGGGAGACCTTTGCGCGCTCGGCGTTCGGGTCTTCTTCGATGTTGTAGACTTTG
>CAMYLB010000045.1:2790-8082 GCA_947259145.1 uncultured Woeseiaceae bacterium | reverse complement strand
CTTGGGAGTGCAACCGCAGGGACTTCGAAAGAAAAAAAAGTAGGTAGTTACCGCAGCTGAGAATACGAGTCACGAAACCGTTACAAGCTATTGTTTTTGCGTCACTTCGATTGTTGCGATCATCGGCCAGTGATCGGAAACACCGATTCTTTGAGCAGAACGGTAGCGTTCGGGCGTGCCCCTGCTGCTGACCTGGGCGGGGTTCCGGTTGGCAATCTGTACGGAATCAGCGCGAATCTGCGCTGTTGTATTTCCGCCACGCGCCGCCGCGAAGAAGATCATGTCGAGAAACGACCAACTGTCATCTCGAGCGTAATAGTGGCTGCCCTGGCAGTCCCCGCAGCCGATATCGTGGGCAAGCGTCCAGTAAGGTCTGGCATAGGTATCGAGCATCTTCTTCTCACTGTCTTCCGTGCTGGTCGTGTTGAAGTCGCCGGCAGCAAAAGCCGGGCGCTCGTCCGGAAGAGACTTGAGAAGCTCGGTCAGCTGCTGGTATGCGGCAACACGCATCCCGGTCGGGTGGAATGGCGCCGGGAAATGCACGCTGAAGCCCGTCAGTATCGAACCATCCGCCAGCTGGAAGTCAGCCTGCAACACGCCGCGCGTATCCCGTTCGCGCTCGGCGAATTGCGCCAGTGTCAGTGGATGCAGGATCGGCGGATGCGCGAGCGGGATGCGCGACAGGAACGCCACATCGATGCCCCGCAGGTCCGCACCTTCAACCAGAATCGCCGCTTCGTAAGCAAGGTCGGTCAGGTAGCCGGTTCGGAGTCGTTCCAGAATTTTGACGTTCTCGACTTCCTGCAGCGCGATTATGTCGGCACCGAGTCCACCATTGACCTGGCGAATCGTATCTGCGAGCACGGTCAGCTTGTGCTCGAGCGCCTCGTCGCTCCAGTCAAGGTTGAGGCACTCATCTCGCCAGCTTGCGACTTCAATTTTGTTGCACGCGGCCACGTGCGCCGCGTTTTGTTTTGCCTCGATTGGCAAGTAGGCCTTATCGTCTTTGTCCGCATCGTCCTTGTTATCAAACAGGTTCTGGACGTTGAACGACATTACGGTGACCGCCAGCGGAGCAGTCGCTATTTTATTGGCGGATTCTTGTTTTACACCGCCTGCGCAGCCGGTCAGCAACAGCAAAACCGAAAGCATCACCGGAATCCGGTACGTGTTTGTTCTTTTCATTCAGCAGGCGCTCCGTTGAAATCGATGAGCAGCAGCGGCGAGTGTTTGTTTTCGCCCGTGACGACAACCATACGCGTGTCGTTGCCGAACGCGATCGCTTCGGCATTCTTGAAATTTCCGAGGCTGACGCGCTTTGGCCTCGTGTTCACCGCGTATAGTAGTACACCGCGCGGTAGGTCAGTATGACGGCGGCAAGATTGTCGGCCGAAATATCCATGCCAACCGGCTGCCAGTGCCAGTCCTTGGTTTTCGGCGCGAACTCGACGTCCTGCCGCGACGGCGGCGGCAGGCTCCGGATCGTACCGAGCCATTTTGCAGTGATCTTCTCGTCATCAGCCGGTTGCAGAGGTAGTTCGTAAAGTACCGGTGGAATGTCGCGTTTCGTCAGCACCAGCGCGCGTTGGTTTTCGATGTCGACCGCAGCCGACTCGGCGTCGCGCGGCCCGTCCGGGTACCTGAATTTGACGCGCCAGGCGACCTTGCTCTTTTCCTTTTTGCCGGCGACGGGTTCTTCCACGACGTACAAGGTCCGTGTTTTTAATCTCGCATCGTTGTCGCCGATATCCGCGACCAGTAGATAGGGCTTGCCATCCAAGCGAAACGAGGCCAGGTCTTCCCAGTCAATGTTGTCGGACTTCTTCAGGTCGAACTCGCCGAGGCGCTTGCCCCGCGGATTGATCGCGTGCACCCACTCTTTGGCACCGTTGTCATTGATGATCCAGAACATATTGTCCTGGCGCTGCGAACGCGCCAGGCCGCTGGCCTCCCGTATGACGGGGTCTTCGAGCCTGCCGATGACGGCGGCTGCCAGGGACGGCGCTGGTTCAGTCACAACCTGCTCGGCATCCGAGCAGGCAGCTACAGCAATGAGAACGAGGAACAGGCGGCGCATAGGCTTATTGTAGGAAGAAACCCGATGTAAAAAAAAGCCCGGCGTGAAGCCGGGCTTTTCTTGTCACATGGCGAGTGGAATCAATCACCGAAATCGTAGCGAACTTCAACGCCCCAGATTCGCGGCTCGTTCACAAAACCGGTTAGATTGCTGAAGTCGATTGCGCCAAGAACGTTGTCTTCATCAGTGATGTTGCGGCCGAACGCGGCGACCTCCCAGCCGCTTTCGTCGTTTATGTAACCGATACGCAGTCCGCCCTCGAATTGATTATCGATCCGAAATTCGGTGGCCTCGTATAGATTTATGTTGGACTCGCCGTAGAAGGCCCAGTCGGTCAGGACGTAGATCTCGCTGCTCTTGCCTACCGGCGCGCCGTAACGGAGCGTCAGGTTGTAGGTCGACTCCGGTGCGGTTGGGAACGGATTGCCGTTGATCAACCGTCGTGCCGGATCGCTTGGGTCAACCGGGTCGGTCGGCGTGCAGAGGCCGGAACCGCAGGGTACTGTCGCCAACGTTGGATCCTTGATTTCGGTGTCATTGAAACTAGCGTTAATAACCTGGTTGGTATTTGATGCGCCGCCGATGATCGAGAACTGCATGTCATCGATTTCATACCAGAATGCGGCCATGTTCAGGCGTACCCGGTTGTCCGCCAACTCGGCTTTGTAGCCAGCCTCAACGGAATTAATCGTCTCTGGACTTGCAACTGACGGGAGTCCCTCGAACGCGATGTCGCGTCCCTGAATCGTCTGGGCGCGGAAGCCGTTGGCGTAACGGGCATAAAGACTTGAGCTGTCAGTCATAGCGAAATTTGCGCTGACCTCCCCGCTCAGTTGATCGTCTTCGACATTTATCGGGGTCGCCGCCAAAACAGGGCTTCCGAGGTCGATCCAGAGCTGCGCGAACTGCAATACCTCGAAATCCTTCTCATCAACAGTTTGGCGCAAGCCTGCCGTCAGCGTCAGGCGGTCCGTCACGTCATACGAGCCCTGAGCAAAAACGGCCCAGGCCTTGTTTTTTTGCCTGACCTTGGTGTCTTGACTGCTGACGAATCCGGCCGAGGCGAAGTTCTCTGTTGTCACGTCAAATTCTGAGTCGAAATAGAAGAAACCAAGTTGCCAGCTAAGCGGACCATCCGATAGGCTGGCGAGACGAAATTCCTGAGTGAACTGCTTGGTATCGGTGCCGTCCTGTGTCAAAGACGGAGTGAGAATCTCACCCGGCCAGGTGCGCGCCGGATCGCAGGGAAATGGGCACAAAACAAACGTATCGGCAAACGTAATGCCAGATGGTGGCGTCGGGGTTGCGAAGAAATTGACAACGCCTCCATCAATATCGCCACGACTAAACCCTTGTGCTTCCTGCCACGACGTAATGGATACTGCTGTGGCATTATCGAAATCCCACTGAAGATTCAGCGTCGTTCCAATGGAATTGTAGCTTGCCGGGTTATCGTCGCCCTCATCGTAATAAACGACTTCGCGATCGTAATTCTGATTCAGTGAATTCGACCCCGTAGTGAAGACGTTCGCGCGAAAAATAGATGAAGTCGCGTCGAGATCGCGAATCTGGTAAAGCAACAGCGCACTGAATGTATCATTTGGCGTCCACAATAGCTGAATCCGACCGGCGGCTTCATCGTAATCTCCGAGCGATTTCCGGCCAGTATGAGCATTCGTGATCCAGTCATCGCGATCGCGCTTGAGCACTGAGGCACGAACAGCGAGTGTGTCATCGATCAGGCTGCCGCCGACGCCGCCTTCGAGATTGATCGTATCAAACGTCGCCCAAGAAGCTTTCGCGTATCCGGATGTTTCATGCGACGGCCGCACCGTGTTGAACTTGATGATTCCGGCCGTCGTGTTTCTGCCGAACAGAGTGCCCTGAGGTCCGCGAATGACCTCAACCTGCTGCATGTCGAACAAAGGAAAACTCTTCAACGCGACGTTTTCCATGACGACGTCGTCCATGATGATCGAGACCGGTTGTGACGCCGCAAGATCGAAGTCGATATTGCCCAGCCCTCGAAGATAAAAACGGGGTGCTACGCGACCGTTTGACGAATTTGCATACAGTCCAGGCACGCGGCCCGACAGCGCGAGAACGTCCTCGCTGCCCGAGAACAGCGCGTTGAGTCGCTCGCCCGACATCGTTGCGACAGAGATCGGTACATCTTGAAGCGCTTCTTCGCGCTTTTGGGCCGTAACGACGATTTCTTCGAGTACAGCCGATTCCTGCGCGGCTGCCGGACCCGCGAACAGGCCGGTCAACGCGAGCGCGGCCGCGCCGCTGATTGCCAGCCGGAAAGAGGATCGGGATCTAGTTGTTGTGTTTTCGCGACACATCGGAAGTCTCCTGCTTAATGATTTACGCAGTATACCGCTGCTATTCGAGCGATGTGTAGCATTCTTGCGAAAATTTCGGGGCGCAGACACAGAGGAAAACCAGGTCCTCCTGGCCGCTATTGGTGACCTGCTGAGGGCTGTTTTTCGGAATTGCCACGGCATCGCCGGTGGCCACGGCGAAAGGCGATTCGTCGCCGACGCGCATCAGGCCGTGACCGGCCTCGATTACGTACCACTCGAACACGGACAGCCGGTGCAACTGGGTCGTGACGCCCGGCTCGACACGGGTTCGTGCCAACGAAACCTCTGGCTGATCGTCGCTGTTCAGAAGCTCCGTGATGTAACAGCGCTCGCTGGTCCACACTTCGTCCTGCGGTTTCGCTTTGTTGCCCATCTAAAGGACAATACCCCGATTGTTGTGCGGGGGAACAGAGTGAACGAAGCAAAAATCAAAGCGACCAAAGACCTGCTCGACCTGTCGGGTCAAACAGTCCTCGTGACTGGCGCCAGCGGCAACATCGGCAGCGCGATTGCCGAGCGGCTGGCAGAAGCCGGCGCCGCCGTGATTGCACATTACTTTGAGAATGAGGCGGCGGCCACGGCGCTCCTCGGTCGGCTTGGAAGCGGTGAGCTTGTGCAGGCGGACTTGTCCGATGCGTCGGCGGTCGAGGCGATGTTCGCATCGATCAAGCCCTCGCTTGTCGTCAACAATGCGGCGGCGCAGCCGGTGACCGGGTTGGGCGATATGACCTTCGCTGAGTGGCGGGCCGTGATGAGTGCGAATCTCGACAGCGCGTTCCTGGTCACGCAACGCGCGGCGCTGGCGTGGATCAAGGCGCGCCAGCCTGGCGCGATCGTGAATATTGCGTC
>CAMYLB010000045.1:0-2647 GCA_947259145.1 uncultured Woeseiaceae bacterium | reverse complement strand
GCTGGGACGCATCGGGTCTGCCATTGATGTCGCCGACGCGGTATTGTTTCTGCTCAGCCCTGCAGCCCGCTGGATCAGCGGCGCCAACCTGGTCGTCGACGGCGGAATGTCCACCCAGAGCAAGTGGTGAATTGAATAGGGTGAATGGGCGAGGCTAATAGAGGAACTTATGGCGACCAAACACATGAATGCAGCGCCCGGCGATTTCGCGGACACGGTGCTTATGCCAGGCGATCCGCTGCGCGCTCAATACATTGCCGATACCTATCTCGACGGAGCGCGGCGCGTCACCGGCGTGCGCAACATGTGGGGTTTCACGGGCGAGTACAAAGGACGCGCGGTTTCGGTCATGGCGCACGGCATGGGCATTCCGTCGGCGTCTATCTATGTCACGGAGCTCATCACCGAGTACGACGTAAAGCGGGTTATCCGCGTCGGCAGCTGCGGCACATCGCACCCGGACGTGAAGCTGCGGGACATTATCATCGCGATGGGCGCATCGACCGATTCCAACTGCAATCGTATGCGTTTCGGCGGCTATGACCTGGCGGCGCTGTCGAGCTACGACCTGGTGCACAAGGCGGTCGAAGCGGCAAAGGCGCAGAAGGTTCGCTACCACGTAGGCAATATTTTTTCGGCGGATCTCTTCTACACGCCTGATCCCGACATGTTCGAGACCATGGCGAAGTACAACGTTTACGGTGTCGAGATGGAGGCCGCCGGTATCTTCCCGATCGCGGCCGAGAACGGTGCCGAGGCCCTTGCGATCTGCACGGTCAGCGATGACCTGCGTACCGGGGAACACCTGACCACCGACGAGCGTGCCACAACCTTCGACGAGATGATCCTCGTGTCGCTCGAAACCGTGGTTGCCGAGGATTGATGGCGCCGCAGCTCCTGAGTTCAATTACTTTATAAAATAAAGTAAATGCTGTTCCCGTACCCCGATAACGCTTGACAGCAGGTCGTTTCAGGCCTGATACTTCGTGAAATAAAGTTAAATAGACCGTGAATCTTAACTTCGACGAAATGATCAGCGCCCCCTGTCGCCTAGGCATCCTGGCCACGCTTGTGCCAGGCGAACCCGTGTCTTTCACGGCAATGAAAGCGGCTACCAGCCTGTCCGACGGAAACCTGCATGTACAGACTCGCAAACTCGCCGACGTGGGCTATATCGAGATTAACAAAGTGCCCAAGGGGCGGCGCTCAGTGACCGAGTTCAGGCTCACCGAGCTCGGCCTCGAACGGCTCCGGCTTCATGTTATGAAGTTACAGAAGGTACTGGATGCAGAGACTAGCGCAAAACGACCGGCTCAACGCTCCGGGCGATCCGACGATTCGGCGGTCTGGTCATGAGCCGGCCGAATAGAATCGCACTGGGTGCCGATCATGGCGGTTTCGACCTGAAGGCTACTCTCGCACTTCATTTACAAAAGGCTGGCTACCAGGTTGAGGACGTTGGTACTTTATCCCATGAAGCTGTCGACTATCCTGTGTTTGCCAGGGCGGTTGCGGAGGCCGTGTCCCAGGGCAGAGCCGACGTGGGCATCATGATCGACGGCGCGGGCATTGGCTCGTGCATGGTCGCCAACAAGATCCCGAACGTACGGGCCGCTCTGGCTTACGACCTGTCGAGCGCCCGCAACAGCCGCGAGCACAACAGCGCCAATGTACTAACCCTGGGTGCCGGTCTTATCGGCGCCAGCCTGGCCAGGCAGATCGTCGATGTCTGGCTGGCGACAGAATGCACCGAACAGCGCCACTTGAACCGCGTCGCGATGTTCGCTGATGAGCAGGCTGACATGACCCTGTCCGACCAGGACCTCGACCGGGTCGTCGCCCGGCTGCAGCAGATCGTGGGGCCGATGACGAATGCCGAGGCCGGTGGCCCCTGCGTCGGTGATAACCCGGAGACGGCACGGGAGTTTGTCCGGCTCGGTGCGACCGGCCTGACGAGTGTGGCCCCGGCGGAGCAGCCGGGAAGCATCCCCGGCGATCTGGCGCGCTACATCGACCACACGCTGCTGAAGCCCAACGCGACCGAGGAGCAGATTCGTACCCTCTGCGCCGAGGCGCTTGAATTCAACTTCCGGTCCGTTTGCGTTAATCCGACCTGGGTGTCGCTAGCGGCCCTTCTGCTCCGGGGCAGCGAGGTGCTTACCTGCACTGTCGTCGGTTTTCCGCTTGGAGCCAACGAGCCCGCGATCAAGGCCATGGAAGCGCGCCGGGCAATTCGTAATGGCGCTCGCGAAATCGATATGGTGATCAACATTGGCGCCCTCAAAAGTGGTGACGATGCGCTGGTGCTGCGTGACATACGTGCCGTGGTCGAGGATTGCGTCGATGGACATGCTGTGTGCAAGGTCATTCTGGAGACAGCACTTCTGAGCGACGCCGAGAAGCGGCGCGCGTCGGAACTCGCGCGACAAGCCCGCGCGCACTTTGTGAAGACGTCGACCGGTTTTTCGACCGGCGGTGCCACCGTTAGTGACGTGGCACTGATGGCGGAGGTGGTCCGCGGCGCCGGCATGGAGGTCAAGGCCTCGGGCGGCATCAGTTCTTACAGCGACGCTAAAGCAATGATCGAGGCGGGAGCGACCCGCCTGGGAGCGAGCGCCAGTATTGGCATCGTCCGAGAAGCAAAATC
>CAMYLB010000044.1 GCA_947259145.1 uncultured Woeseiaceae bacterium | reverse complement strand
TCGATGATGACCTCGAGGAAGGCAGGACCCTCGAACGCCATGAATTCCTTAATAATTTTTTGCAGGTCTTTCTTGTGTTCCAGGCGCTTCGCAAACTTGAAGCCGTCGGCTTCGGCGGCTTTAACGAAATTCTTGTTGTGCAGCGACTTGTCGCTGCCCGACATGCGGCCGCCGAAATAGAGTTTCTGCCACTGGCGCACCATGCCATCGCCGAAATTGTTCAGCACGATGACCTTGAGAGGCAGGTTGTAGGTCGTCGCCGTTTCGAGTTCACCGATATTCATGCGAATGCTGCCGTCGCCGTCGATGTCGATAACCGTTCGGTCAGGGCGGGCGAACTGTGCGCCGATGGCGGCCGGCAGGCCGAAGCCCATCGTGCCCATGCTTCCCGACGTGAGCCAGAGTCGCGGTTCGCGGAAATCGAAATACTGCGCTGCCCACATCTGGTGTTGGCCGACACCGGTCGAAATTATTGCCTCGCCTTTAGAATGCTTGTTGATTTCCTCGATCACGGCGTACGGCTGGATCAACTCGGACTCACGATCGTAATTGAGTGAGTACTCGCTTTTCAGTTCCGCGATCTCCTTGTGCCATTGATCGAATGATTTTTCGAATCGAATGCGGCGACCGTAAGCGAGCATGTCCGTCAGATCGCGTTCCAGCATACCGACGTGATGCCAGTTCACGCGTTTGACTTTGCCGATCTCGGCAAAGTCGACATCGAAGTGGGCGATGTTCTTGGCATTCGGCGCAAACAGGCCGGGATTACCCGCAACGCGGTCGTCGAAGCGTGCACCCAGAGCAATAAGAAAATCGCAGTCCTCCACGGCGTAATTTGCAGATGCGATGCCGTGCATACCGAGCATGTGCATTGCTAATGGGTGCGTCGTATCACTCGCACCCAGTGCCATCAGAGTTGTCGTGACCGGGATGCCGTACTCGTTCGCCAGTCGCCGCATCGCTTTTGCGGCATTCGCGTTGATGACGCCACCGCCGGCATAGATGAGCGGGCGCTCGGATTCGGACAGCATCGTGAAGAAGCGTTCGCAAGCATCATGGCTCAGGACATTTTCTTCGACTTTTGCGAGGCGGCGTCGATAGCCGTGTAGCGGCAGTGTGCCGTGGCCTTTGAAAGCGCCTTCCCAGTTTTGAATATCCTTGGGGATATCGACGACAACCGGACCGGGTCTCCCCGTGCGGGCAAGTTCGAACGCGCTGCGAATGGTTTCTTCGAGCTGTTCGGGGTCTGTAACGAGGAATATGTGTTTTGCAACGGCGCCCATGATTGCGGAGACCGGGGCTTCCTGGAATGCATCCGTACCGATGGCCGCCAGTGGAACCTGGCCGCAGATTACGACTAGTGGCACGGAGTCGGCCATGCTGTCCCGAACCGGAGTAAGCGTGTTGGTCGCCCCGGGCCCGGAGGTCACCATGACCACGCCGACCTTGCCGCTGGCGCGAGCGTAGCCAGCGGCCATGAAACCCGCGCCTTGTTCGTTAGCCGGAACGATGAGCGGCATGGGCGAACTGCCGTCGGTGCGCTTGTGCTGGTCGTTGTAGCGAAAGACCGCGTCGTAGATGGGCAAAATGGCGCCGCCACTGTAGCCGAAGATCGTATCGACACCCTCGTCGGCCATGACCTGCACGACGGTATCTGCGCCGCTCAGCGCATGGCCGGCAAGCCGATGTTGGCTTACCGCTGCGGTGTTTGTCTGATCATTCATATTACTTGTCTACTTAAGGCCATAAGTCATGGATTTTTCACGAGTGTTTACTAATTTTTGGGGCATTGCAATACTGCAGCTTCTGCGCCACCATCGGCCGTTTACGCAGAAGCCGATTGGTTTCACGCTTAATTCACTGCCTGCACCAGGAACGAGCACGCTATGCGACATGCAATTTCAGTTCTTCTGCAAAACGAGGTCGGCGCATTGACGCGGATGACGGGCATGTTCTCGTCCCGCGGTTACAATATTGAATCACTGAATGTCGCCCCGACCTACGATCCGCGGGTATCGCGAGTGACCCTCGTCGTTACGGGATCGGACGCGGCGATCGCACAGTTGAACGCGCAGCTCGCGAAGCTCGTCGATGTCGTCAACATTCACGATATGACCCTGGGTGAGCATTTCGAGCGCGAACTGGCGATCGTGAAGATCAAGCTGGGGACCGGCGGCCTGGCAAAGGCTATGTCGCTTGCCAAGCGACTGGATGCCGAAATGCTCGACGAGGCTCAGGTCAGCTGCACCATGCAGCTGACGGGCAGGGTAAGCGAAGTCGATGAATTCGTGAACGAGGCGGCCAAGGTCGGCGAAATCTCGGCGGTGGCGCGCAGCGGCACAGTCGCTGTCTCGAAAGGCGAAGTCACATTGACGTCCTTCGACCGGCAACATTTGCTCGTCGGGTAGCCCATGGCCGACGTGGCGCTTTCCGATTATCGTCGACTGGTCGTCAAGGTCGGATCCTCACTGCTGGTCGACGAATCGGGCCAGCTAAATCGACGCTGGCTCGAAACGCTCGCTGACGATATCGCGCACTTGCAGGCAAACGATCATGAAACCCTGATTGTCTCTTCGGGTGCCATCGCAATCGGCAGTTTGATATTGGGCCTGAACAAGAAGCGGGCTCGTCTCGAAGACCTTCAGGCCGCGGCGGCCGCCGGCCAGGTTCAACTTGTGCACGCCTACCAGGAGGTGCTCGGCAATCATGGAATCGTCGCAGCGCAGATTCTTCTGACTCCGGATGACACAGAGAATCGGCGCCGGTTTCTTAATGCACGCGGCACAATGGGACGACTGCTTGAACGGTCCGTGATACCCATCATTAACGAAAACGACACGGTCGCGACCGAGGAAATCCGCTATGGCGACAACGATCGGCTGGCGGCCCGGGTGGCGCAACTGGTGATGGCCGATGCACTGATCCTGCTGTCTGACGTAGACGGCCTTTATTCGGCCGATCCCGGCGCTGACCCGGATGCGAAACACATCCCTGAAGTGCGCAGCATCAGTGAGGAAATCATCGCGATGGCGGGAGAGACCCGTTCCGACATAGGCAGCGGTGGCATGGCGACCAAGGTTCAGGCAGCACGCATCGCGACTCATGCAGGGTGTTCGACGATCATCGCAAGCGGTGCGATCGAACATCCGCTGCAAGCGCTATCGAAGAAGGGCCGCTGCACCGTGTTCAGGGCCGAAGGAACGCCGGCGACGGCCCGCAAGCAATGGCTTGCCGGCGTACTGGAAGTGCGCGGCGAGATTCGCATCGACCAGGGAGCGGCCCAGGCCTTGCAGAACGGCAACAGCCTGTTGCCTGTTGGAGTTGTCGAAGTGATCGGCAATTTCCGACGCGGCGACGTCGTCACTGTCGTCGGTCCGAACGGTAAGGAACTGGGAAGGGGATTGTCAGAATATTCGGATACCGATGCGCTGCGACTGAGGGGGTGCCAGTCGGAGCAGATCGAAGAGCGTATAGGCTATCGTGCGCGCTCGGTGATGATCCACCGGGACGAACTGGTGTTATTCGAGAGTGACAGCTGACATGCCGACCGAAATGTCGATCGCGGAATTAATGGATGATATCGGGCGTGCGGCGCGGAGCGTGGCAACGGAGCTCGCGACGACGGGCAGCGACCAGCGAAACGCGGCGCTCAAGGCGTCGGCGGCTTCGATACGCAATGCTTCGGCCGACATCCAGAGGGCCAATGCCCTGGACATGGATGCGGCAGAGTCGCGTGGTCTGACTGCTGCGATGTTGGATCGCCTGATGCTCGACGCCGAGCGTATCGACGCAATGGCTACGGGTTTGGACGCCATTGCCGCGCTGCACGATCCGGTCGGGAGGATACTCGAAGAATGGGAGCGGCCCAACGGCCTCAGGATCCAGCGCGTGTCGGTGCCGCTCGGCGTCATTGGCATCATCTATGAAAGTCGACCTAACGTGACGGCCGACGCGGCCGCCTTGTGCGTCAAGTCCGGTAATGCGGTGATTCTCCGCGGCGGCTCCGAGAGCTTTCAATCCAGCCAGGCGATTTATGCCTGCCTGCGCGAGGGCCTGACCGCGGCAGGCATCGATGCCGACGCTGTGCAGATGGTGCCGACGACGGACCGCGCCGCCGTCGGCTACCTGCTGTCCTCAATGGCCGACTCAGTCGATGTTGTCGTGCCGCGCGGCGGAAAAAACCTGATCAAACGTGTTCAGGATGAAGCTCGCGTGCCCGTCATCGGCCATCTCGAAGGGATTTGCCACGTTTACGTGAATAAAGACGCCGACGTCGACATGGCGCGTGACATCGTGCTGAACGCCAAGATGCGTCGTACCGGAATTTGCGGGGCGGCTGAAACCGTACTCGTCGATCGTGAAGTCGCAGAACGAATCGTGCCGGATATCGTCAGCGCATTACAGGGCGCGGGCTGTGAGGTACGTGGTGACAAGACGGTGTCATCGCTGGTTGCCGATGTTAAGAAAGCGACAGAAGCGGATTGGTCAACCGAATACCTGGATGCCATCGTATCGATGCGCGTCGTCGACAATATCGAACAGGCAATCGCGCATATTCGCGAATACGGCTCGGGGCATACCGAGAGCATCGTCACCGACAGCACTGGCGCAGCCGAACAGTTTTTCCGCGACGTCGACAGCGCCATCGTGCTGCAGAACGCGTCAACGCAGTTTGCCGATGGCGGGGAATTCGGCATGGGCGCGGAGATCGGTATTGCGACAGGGCGGATTCACGCCCGCGGCCCCGTGGGTGCGGATCAATTGACCAGCTATAAATACGTGGTGCGCGGCAGTGGCCAGGTTCGTCCCTGATGTCTTCTGAACGCCGGCATTTTGACGTGGCAATTGTCGGCGCGGGCATTAACGGCGCGGGTATCGCCAGGGATGCAGCGCTGCGGGGCCTGAGCGTCGCCATTTTCGACAAGGACGACATGTGTACGGGCTGCTCCTGGATATCGAGCCGATTGATACACGGTGGCTTGCGCTATCTCGAGTTTGGCGAGATACCTCTGGTGTACGAGTCCCTGCACGAGCGGCGTTACCTGCGCCTCAACGCGCCGCACCTCGTCAAGCCGCTGCGAATTTGCCTCCCGATATTCGAGGGCGCCCGGCGCGGGCCGCTGCTCATTCGTCTGGGCATGATTGCGTACGACCTGCTGTCGATTCGCAAGTCCGTACCCAATCACGAAATGCTCGGCAGTGATAAAATTCGAGAGGAGGAACCCGGCCTGCGAAAAGAGGGTCTGAAAGCAGCCGCCCGTTACTACGATGCCCAAGTCGTGTTTGCGGAGCGCCTGGTTCTTGAAAACCTGCTGTCGGCCAGATCGGCGGGTGCCGAAGTGCTCACGCACTGCGAGGTCACGGCGATCAAGACGGCGGACGGCGCCATCAGCGCCGTTACCTATGTCGACAAGAAAGACAATGCGACCCACGAAGTTTCGGTCACAACGGTCGTCAATGCGGCAGGGCCGTGGGTCGATCGCGTGCTGCAAACAGTCCCCGTGCCTTCGAAGCGACACATTGGCGGAACCAAGGGTAGTCATATTATTGTTGGCAAATTCGACGGCGCGCCGAGCGAAGCGTTCTACGTTGAGGCGGCAGCAGACGGCAGGCCGTTTTTTATCATTCCCTGGAACAAGCAGTACCTGATTGGCACGACCGACATTCGATACGACGATGACCTTGATACGATTCGTGCGAGCGCCGCGGAAGTCGATTACCTGATGACCGAAACCAACCGCGTCTTTCCAGCGGCAGATTTGACCGTTGCCGATATCCACTATGCGTACGCCGGCGTCAGACCACTTCCGTTCCAGGAGAAAGGCCCGGAGTCAGCGATCACTCGCCGTCATATCATCAAAGTCGACAAAAATATCGCCAAAGGACTGATCTCGATTATTGGCGGCAAACTGACGACCTATCGAAATCTCGCCGAGCAGACGGTCGACCGGATAGCGAAACTTCAGCACCGCAAGCTGCCCCGATGCCGTACCCGCGATAGCTTGCTGCCAGGTGCGTCCGGTCTGGCGCGGGCCGAAGAGCAGCTTCGAGCGCTGCAGCTGCTGTCGGAGGCCGGTATCGAGCGGATCCTGAGTATTTACGGCGGCCGTGCATCGGGTATCTGCGAACTCTGCGCAGCCAATGAGACCCTGGCACGAACCATCGACAACAGCGAGACCGTCCTGGCTGCGGAAGTTGTTTTCGCGATACGTGAAGAATTTGCGAAGTCGCTCATGGACATCGTATTTCGCCGCACCATGGTCGGTCTCGACGCGGATCAAGGCCGACCGCTGTACGACGCGATCGCCGATATTGCGGCGGACGCCGTCGGCTGGGACGCTGATCAAAAATCGCAGCAGCTCGACGAACTTGTCGATTACAGCGAGTCCCTGCGCGTTTCCTAGCGCAGTTTTGTAATTAAGAAGCCTCGGACGGCCTATGTCCGGGCTAGATCTTGAACGTTGTTTCGACCGTAGGCAAAGCGCTGCCAGTATCGCCAAAACAGGCACTAGACAAAAAAAGCGGGCCCGAAGGCCCGCTTTCCGTCACTCATGATGGACTAGCTATTACTCACAGGCGCCCAGGGTGTCTCCGTGAGCGAGGTGCGCACTAACAGCACCACTGTTTTTCACGGTGATTGTGTTGCCGTTATGGCAGATGTCGCCGAGCGCGCCAGCAAGCGCTTTTTCGGCATTGACAAACCCGTAGCCCGTACCAAAGTCGAAACCTACATCCGGGTCCGCTGTACGCACGTCATCCATGTCGTCGGCGGTCGCCTCGAGGATTCTGAATACGTCATTTGCACCAAGTGAAGGATTCGCTTCGAGCATTAGTGCAGCAACGGCTGCGACGTGCGGTGCGGAGGCCGATGTACCAAAGAAGTTCGGGAACTTGCGCTTATCTCTCGGCGTCTTGAACCCAAGCCTGAAACCGAAAAATGTATTGTCCGCGCCGTCGGGACCGGTCGCGTTCGGCTTTTCGCGAATCTCTGGTTGCTGCAGACGATTGCCCAGTGGATCGAACAAGATTGGCGTGCCGCCAGCAGATGAGAAACCGTTAATTCGCGCTGGATCACAGGAGTCACAACTTGGGTTGAATGGCCGAGTATTGAACCAGGCGGCGGCGCCAGTTCCAAAAGCGCCGTTGGCCATCGCCTTACCGTAGGATGAACCGCTCATCGTGTCGTACTCGTTAATCGTGATCGGGTCAAAGTACACATACTTCAAACGTCCAGGCGTTGGCCCAGCAAATAGTTCGACGGATAAATTGAGAGTTACCGGCACTCCCGAATCATTAATAATCGCAAATATTTCGACGGCATCTCCAGTAAAAAATATGTTGTCATCGACTCCAAAAACCTGAATCACATCTCCGCCAGCACAACCATTGGTAAAGTTAATCGGGAAGACGATACATGGAAAACCTAAAGAGTCGTACACAAGTACATCAATGTCATTTTGAGACGATGCCGCGCCATTGGTATCGGTGAAAAAAGGTTCGTCCCACTGCAGTGCAATGACCGTCTGGCCAGGTGGAAACGTGATGGACTGGAGGCCATCGACATCAGCCCCAGGATCGAAGTCGTGCTGAATCGCTCCGAACGGACTCGTAGGTCCCCCGGAAGATCTGAAAGCATCTTCGTATGAGTCGTATCCACCATTGCCTGCGGAAGAGAAGTAAGGAATACCGCGAGAGTTTACTTCGTCCGCTGCCTGGGCGATTAGGCCATCCATGAACATCGGCTCTGCGAAGTATATGACGTCGTCAACTATTACGGTTGCGCCGGCGTCGGCGAGATCGATGATGCCTTCTGCAAAACTCGAATAGCCGTTGAAGGCAGAGTGAAAGGATATGCCTGCACCCGGAGCCACGTCGTGGATCAATTGCGCCATACCTCGTCCCTCATCAATCGTGCCGCAATCGAGTGCTTCCTCTACCACGTTAACGACAGGAAGATCCCCCGAGGCGACGTCCTCGGCAGCGGTAGTGAGTGGCACATCCAACGGTATGGCACATCCGATCGCCGCGTTATCGAAGCTGTCAGACAACACGCCAACGGTCTGACCGGCGCCGGTGACGCCGAACTGCGCTTTAGCCGTTTTCGACTGCATAGAGACATCGCCCTGGCTATCGACAAGACCTACGTTGGTTTTAGCGAATGCCGGACGCGCGTGATGAAGACCAGCAGAGCCTCCCAGCGACGCTAGGGCTTCCAGGGGCAACCGACCAGAGACCACGTTCTTGTGAACGGCTACACCCTTGAGGCCCTGCTGTTCCAGACTATTTCGCAATGCGGCTACTTCACCGGGATTCGCGATCGCGTCGATGGTGACGTAGCCCTCGGCAACGGGTAGCAGGCTGCTCCGCGGAACGAAGTCCACAGGACGGGATTTCTTACCCTTGGCCTGTTTGAAATCCGAGTACTGAGCATCGAGGTCATGCAAGGCGATGCCTTTTTTTCCCGCAGCTTGCTTGGCGGCGGCAACTTGCGCCCGCATGCTGGCACTGTGATCGGGAGGTGCGGCATTTGCCAGCGTTACGCACGATAACCCAAATATCGCAAGCGCGATCAATTTCAATCGATTCATTTCGTTCCCCTTTTATCGAATCAGTGAAAGCCCGCAGCGAAAATTTCGCTGATCTTGGTTCATCTTTTCTGCCAATGGTTATTGTTTACTGGTTATTGTTTACTTTTTTTGGAACCAAGATCTTAGATGAGTCTCTGTCAAATTGCATCTCCAGCCGGCGACAGCAAACAAACGGTAAACGTGATTTGCCATGACACGCTGGATTTCCGTGTCGAATAGTAGTTCGACATTTAGCGGTTCGGCCATCACCGGGCCGAATGCTGTCCTCTGATCGCTAATCAGCCGTTTGGTCCTCGGTATAGTATCCGCGATACTAGCGACCTTCGCGGGCCAGGCCCGGGAGGTAACGCAGTTCGATAAACAACTCGCGGCCGCGGCCCGGAAAATACCGGTACTGTCCGAACGCGTAGTCGGCGCGGTCTGCAACATCTTTGTCGAGTATGTTGTTGAAGCGGGCGGTGACGCTCAAGCGTTGCGATAATTCGATGCGCGAACGCAGATTCATCAAGCTGTGACCCGGGTAGCTAAAGCGGTTTTCGGCATCCAGGTAGTAGTCGCCAATTGACGCCCATTGCAGTGCAAACTCGGCGTTGTTGCCGGGCTCGAAGAACAGTTCCGCGCTGCCAAACCAGCGCGGCGCGGTATCGACGTCGTTGCCGGAGACAAACGTCTCGCCACGGGCAGCAACCGTATCGAAATCATAAGTGTGACGCGCGACGCTTGCGTCTATTTCCAGTCGCAGCGCTTCTGCCAACTGCCAGTCGAGCGCAAATTCCAGGCCGCGATGTTTGCTGCGAGCGCCGCTGACATTGAATCCATCGGAATCGCGAAATACGCTCTCGCGCTTTTGCATCGCGAAGAGGGCCGCGTCGCCGGACCAACGCTCGGTGCTCCAACGCATTCCGATCTCCAGACTGTCGATACGCTCGGAGTCGAGGTCGGCAACCTGCTGTCCGCTCTGCAACCGGTAAAGTTCGGTCGCCTGCGGGGCACGGAAGCCCCGTGCGAGAGCGCCAAACACCGAAACGTCAGCCCGGACGGCGTAATTAAACGAAAAGTTTGGTGCGACATTGGTGAACGCGTCACTGCGGCTCGCGGGTCGGGAATACAGGCATCCGCCAGGTACCGTCGTCACGCGTGTTGCCGATGAGCATCTTGTTATCGTATTCGTAGTGCATGTACTCGAGACGCAGGCCGCCACTGAGCGTCAGACGTTCGCTGAGCATGAAGTCAGCTTGCAGGTAGGGTGCAACACCGAAACTCTGAACTTCAAAGTCATAGTGTTTCCCTTCAGGCCGTGTCTCGCGCAGGAAATCGGAGCCTGACGTCGGACCTGATTGCGTCTCTTTGAGAAACAGATCGCTCCATTCAATGTCCAGGCCGGCAATGAACTGTCGTTTTTCGGCGCCGAAAGAAAACGCTGTGATCGCACCGGCACTGACATGGCCATTTTCTTCCAGCGGTTGACCGGGCAAGAAATGCTGCAGGAAGCGCATGTCCGAGTGCCGCAGGTAAGGTCGGATGTCGATTTCAACATCGACATCGAACAGGATCGCAGGCTGTTTCCAGATGCCATACAAGCGCTGACTGGACGCGTCACGAAAGGCCTCGGGATTGAGGTTTTCCCGATTGAGGCCTGGGTCTTTATAAGAATTTTCGCCGAGAATGTATCCGGCGGTCTCCTGATCGAGGTCGGTGGCACTGAAGACTGTTGTGAGTTCGGCTGTCGGCAGGCTCCAGTCTGCAACGAGCTGGACCTTTCCCTGGCGGTAACCGGAGTCATCGCGGAAGCCACCGTCGTCGGCGTAAACCAGCGACGCCAGCAGCGGTGTGCTTGCACCGCCCGAAATCACGGTTCGAAAGCGCAGAAATTCGTTCGAGCCGGCCTCGAGCGCAAGCATGGCAGGCGGTCGTTCACCGGTCGCTGCTGTCACAACATTTACAATGCCATGTAATGCGTTAGAGCCGTACAAGGCACTGCCGGGACCCCGGATGACTTCAATATTACTGGCTTGCTCGGTGAGTAATTCGAACATCTGGTTAACATTGCAGAAGCCGGATGGGCGAATTGGAATACCGTCCTCGAGAAACAGAAAATCGCCACAGGACCCGGCGCCCGTAAGCACTGGCGAACGAATGGCGGTCAAGTGTTCCTGCCCACTGGCACGGGCGAGCCAAACGCCCGGAATGCGGGTCATGAGTTCGTGAATATGCTGATGTCCGATTGCGGCGATGCTCTCAGAGTCGAGGTTCGCAACGTTGCCCGCGTGTCGCGCGATCGACTCCTCGCGCCGACGACTCGTGACGACGAGTTCTTCGATGTTTGTATCCTGGCCGCCGTCGGCTGAAGGATCAGCCCGCAGGGGGCTTGCAGGCGCAAGACAAAGTGCTGCGAGCAGCATGCTGGCCACCATCCCTGGCTGTCTGAATCCGATCATTTCACCCTCAGCTGTTCGCGATCATTATAATCGCCTTGCTACGACTGTTTGTAACCAAAAGAGCTTCTCCATGACGAATACAATTCACTCCGGGTGGCGGCTGGCCGCATTGCTGACGCTGCTTGGCACTGCAGTGAGCGGCGCAAACGCTCAGATTGTCGACGGGCAGGCACAGGAGGAGAACCAGCGTCCGCGTGTCGGGATCGTGCTCGGCGGTGGTGGTGCGCGTGGTGCCGCCCATATCGGCGTCTTGAAAGAACTGGAGCGCCTGCGGATCCCGGTCGACGTCATCGCCGGCACCAGCATGGGCGCTATCGTTGGCGGTCTGTATGCGAGCGGCATGACTGCGGTCGAACTCGAAAAACTGGTTGGCTCGCTCGATTGGGCCGCAGCGCTGACCGACAAACCCGACCGCGAGGATCTCAGCTTTCGACGCAAGCAGGACGACGCCCAGTTCCCGATCGACTTCGAGCTCGGCGTCCGCGGTGCCGAGCTGGTGCTGCCCAAAGGCGTAATTCAGGGACAAAAACTCGACCTGTTGCTGCGCGAACTAACCATGCGTGTTTCGCACATTCGCGACTTTGACGACTTGCCGATACCCTTTCGTGCAGTAGCTTCCGACATCGAACGCGGCGAGGCTCGCGTAATGGGCAGCGGCGATCTGGCCAGGTCGATGCGTGCGAGCATGTCTGTGCCCGGGGTCTTCGCGCCGGTGCGCATCCATGGTCGATTGTTGGTCGATGGCGGCTTGATGGGAAATCTGCCCGTCGAAGTCATGCAGCAGATGAATGTTGACGTCATCATTGCCGTCGATGTCGAATTCCCGCTGTACGGCCGAGAGGAGCTGAACTCCGCGCTGGCGATCTCCGAGCAGATGCTGACCATCCTGATACGCAAGGAAACGCGAAGACAAATCGATCATCTTGAAGAACACGATATCCTGATCCGCCCGGAACTCGGCACGTACGGATCATCGGATTTCGGCAGCATTGTCGAGACCATCGAACCGGGCGCGTTCGCGGCACGAGCGCAGTCGGAGAAGCTGCGACCGTTCGCGGTCGACCAGGCCACCTACGATCATTACCAGTCACGCCGTGCCGCGCCACAGCAAAAAGGCTCGGAGCTTGCATTCGTCCGCGTCGTGCATGAGGGCAGGCTGTCACCGGCGGTCCTCGAGTCGAGACTCAGCGTCAAAGCCGGCGATCCGATTGACCCGCAAAAGCTGGCAGCAAATGCTGAAAGGCTCTACGGGCTGCAGTTGTACGAGCAGGTTAGCTACAGTCTTGTCGAGGAGGACGGCCGAACGGGCGTGGAGTATCGCGCAACGACGAAGAGTTGGGGTCCTAATTTCCTGCAATTCGGTGTCTCCCTGGAAGACGATTTTGAAGGCTCGACCGGTTTCAATATAAAGGCACGCATGACGCGCGCCGGGCTGAACCGCCTGGGCGCCGAATGGCGTACTGACCTGCAGCTTGGCACGGACCCGGAATTGTTTTCGGAGTTTTACCAGCCGTTGAGCTTCGATTCCCGATGGTTTATTGCTCCCCGTATCGAAATGGCGCAATCCAACCTGAATGTTTTTTCTTTCGATGAGACGGTTGCCCGGCTACGCGTGTCAGAAGCTGAAACGAGACTGGACTTCGGACGCGAGATAGGGACCTTCGGCGAGTTTCGTGTTGGCGCTTTTCGCGGTCTTGGCGAAGCTCGCGTCAAAGTAGGTGATCCGGCTCTGCCCAATATCGATTTCGATACGGGCGGCGCATTTGCAGCGTTGCGATTCGATACGCTGGACAACGCACAGTTTCCCCGCAGCGGAGTTAGAGCGGACCTGCGCTGGACCCTGTCGCGCCCGGGCCTCGGTGCCGACGACGAATTCGACACGGTCGCCGGAGAAGTTGCTTCGTTCTGGAGCCGAGGCAAGAACACACTGCAGCTCGGATTGGCCTATGCGACGACGCTCGAGTCCGACAATGCCGTGCAGGACTTTTTCCCGCTGGGTGGATTCCTTCGTCTGTCAGGCCTGGAACGCGGCGAAATCAGTGGTCCGCATGCGGCGCTGGCGAGACTCGTTTACTACCGCAGGGTTGGCGAAACGACGGGCGGAATTTTCGACACACCCGTTTACTTCGGTGTCTCGGCCGAGGCCGGAAATGTGTGGCAATCGCGTTCTGATATCGGCTTCGATTCGATGATCGTCAACGGCAGTCTGTTTGCCGGGATCGACACCTTCATCGGCCCCATTTACCTTGCCGCCGGCTTTGCGGAGCAAGGGCAAAGCAACGTCTATTTGTTTATAGGTGAGCCGCCACGCTGATTAGCGCGAGACTTTTTCGAGTGTCTGGGTGGGCGAGTCCGTATTGCGGTAATAACCGTGCCTGATCGCCATCTTCGCGAACGCCGAGTCCCGTTCCGCTGCCGTTGGATACCAGTGCAGTTGTTCCCAGTCGTCCCCGACAACATTCCTGAGCGTGTCCTCCGCAGGCAGGCTTACCCGAATGCCAAACTTGCGTTCGCGACCTGCGACGGCGGGGTCGACGAGATTGTGTTGATGGCAAAAGTCCACGATCCGGTTCCTCAAGGGTTAGTGCATCGGGTGCAGAGCGAGTATACCCGAAGTCACGGCTCTGGAATCAGCTTCGTTGTCCGCGGTCGCCGGCTCCTTCGCGGTCCGACCAGCCGAACAGTCTGCGCGTAATAAACAAGTAGATCGGTTTGAATAGCCCCATCCACAGGCGCGACAGGCCGGACGGATTGTCGAGAATGTTGCGCTCGCGCTCTGTAAGTTTGTCGGGGCAATAGCTTCGCTTGTGCTTGAGAAGGTGTCGAATATCCTCGCGCGCCGCAATGCGAAAAATTCGCCCCCTGCCCGTTGACCTCCATGCGAGTTGGAAGTCGATGAAAGCGGCTCTGCCATCATCGCGGATGATCAGGTTTGGCTCCTTGGCGAGGTCGTTGTGAACGACGCCGGCCCGATGCATACGCCGCAGCAACCGCGCGGCACTCACGAAGTAGGGCCTGTCCGGTGGTTTGCCCAAATGCATCGCTGTTCCGCCGATGTAGCTGCGGGTGAGCTGGTATTCGTCGTAGCGAATGAGGGCAGGGACGCCCTCAATGCCGTCCAGCGCCGCAAGTGCTCTGGCTTCGCGCCGAAGCAGCGAACGTGCAAGCCAACGGAGCCACCAGCGGGCGGACCGGGTATCGCGCAGGATCGAGGAATCAGCGGCGGAATCCTGCAGCCATACCTCCCCGAACAGGTCCTTCTTTAGCAGGCGCGTACGGCTCATAGGGCTAGAATAACAGGAGCAGGCGTCAGGATTTTGCAGTTCACACTGGCGATACGCCGATTAAATGCACAGAATAGAATGTCGCACTGCTACGGAGCCGGCGATGGCTGGGGATTTCAACGAAAAGGGGTCGGGCGACGAACGCGAGGAGCTGGATTCGACCGGCGAATTCTTCAGCGTCGGGGCGCCGCTGCATGCCGTGCGTGCGGGTTATATCCGCAGAAATGCGGACGATCTTCTTTACGACACACTTGTATCTGGGCGGTACGCGCACGTACTCGCGCCGGACCGCAGCGGCAAATCAAGCCTTATTGCTGCGACCGCGGCACGACTCGAGAATAACGGCTGCAAGGTGGCGGTACTCGATCTTGCGCAGATTGGCGTACGTGATGGTGGCGGTGATCCCGGACGCTGGTATTACAACGTCGCGTACAGGCTGCTCAGGCAGCTCCGAATCCGTTTCGATCTGCAGCCCTGGTGGCAGGATAAGTCGGTGCTCAGCAACCGTCAGCGACTTGTCGAATTCTATTCCGAGGTCATCCTGCAATTCGTGCCCGAGCGGGTCGTCGTGTTCGTCGACGAGATTCAATGCATCGAAGAAGTCCCGTCTGCCGACCAATTTCTCGCGAGTATTCGCGCGGCGCATAACGCGCGAACCACGGATCCCGATTTTTCGAGGCTGTCATTTGTACTGCTGGGCGAATGCGATCCTGTCAGCCTCATAGAGGAAGCAGAACTATCGCCCTTCAACATCACGCAACAGGTTTTACTGAGTGACTTCTCGCGCAAAGAACTGGATCTGTTCGCCACCGAGCTGAATCTCGATCATCAGGAGTCTGTGGCAGCGCTTGATCGTATTTTTTATTGGACGCGTGGCCAGCCTTACCTGAGTCAGAAGCTTGCACGCTCTATCGTTCGAGAAGGTGCGGCCGGTGATGCAGTCGCCCATATCGACCGGGTTGCGACCCAACAACTTGCCGGGCGTGCCGCTCTGCACAGCGAACCGCACATGAGCCACATTCATCGTGCGATTGTTAACGACGAGAAGCGCAAAGAGCCGCTACTTAATCTGTACGGCAAGATCCGCAAGGGTGTGGAGGTCGCTGCCGACCTGGGATCATCGTTGCAACGCAGGTTAATAGCTGTCGGCTTACTGGAGATTGACGAAGACAGTGTGCTGCGTGTCCGCAATCGGCTTTATGAAAGAGTATTTACGGCTCGGTGGGCGAACGAGAACCTGCCGATACGCTGGCGCGAACCCGCGACTGTCGTCACCGCGATTTTCCTGCTGGTTCTGATTCCCTTCTTATATACGCAGTGGTTGCCGCGGCCGTATATGGCCGTTTTGACATCGGCAACCGTTGAAGAGGGAGTGGCCAGCGAGGCGTACCGAAACCTGCGGTCATTCCCGGGGCACGCCGACATCGCGGACAGCCTTTATCGGACCTTCCTGACTCAGCGTGCGTTGGTCGCGGATGAGGAAAGCGAGATCCAGGCTATCGCAACGCTGACAGAGGAGCTGCCCGATGCCGGGAGATTGGCGGAGCAGCTCGAAGCGCAGTTCTGGGATCGCAAGGTACTCGCAGCCAAGCGACTGGAGCGTCGCGATGATGCGCTGATTGCCGCCTTGCAGTCGCTCGTCCTTGCAACAGCACAAAGGCGACAACGCGCCGCAAATTTGGTCGGTGATGATTATTCATTGTTGATCGCCAGCCTGCCGACGTTGACCGGCAGCCGGACAGTGTTCGACCCGGTCAGCATGGTACTGACATCGGCCGAAGGTGCGAGAATCTCTCAATGGTCTCTTGGGACGCAAGGTTTGCAGCGACGCGAAGACTGGTCGGTTACGGCGCTTGAGGTTATTCCGCTGGTGCGTCGCGTTGTTATGGATCGTGAGGACGTCGTCCGGCGAATCGGCCTGACGCTGAACATCAGCCATACTCGCCTGACGGATCTGCGCATAAAGATCATCGCGCCGTCGGGGCGCACGGTTGAGGTGGAGACCGGCCTCGATCGGGCATCGAGCAGTGACGACATCCGAATTGCGCCGCAACAGTTGCGCACACTGATCGGCGAGCCTCTTGCCGGCACCTGGTCGATAAGCGTCCGCGATGAAAACCCGGGTATCGCCGGACAGTTTGTTGGCTGGAACCTGAGTCTGAACTCACAGGGGAATATCGAGGAATTTCAACGCGGACTGAATATACCTGAGCCGGTCGAACGCGAAACCGACAACGTCTGGTTCGACAACAACGGTCGATACGCAGTTGCCCGTGCAAAGCAAAGTGATAGCGCGCGTATCTGGGACCTCGCTTTCGCCGAGCCGTTGCGCGCGATTGCCGTAAACGAGAGCGAAGCACTTGTCGGACTCGATGCAGGGGCGCGGCGTCTCGTTACGGCAACGCAGGATAGCGTCAACCTCTGGGACACGGCCTCCGGCGATCGAATCACGTCCATACCCGTGGGATCAGCGAGTGCCGGCGCCAGGCTTACGAGAGACGGAACTCACCTGTTCGTCACGCGTCGCAGCGACATCGAAACCAAGCTCGAACTTTGGTCTCTCGACAAGGGCGTGGTCGCGGCTGAAGTTACGGTCGCCGGACTGCCCTCGCTCGTTGCGGTTGATTCGACCGGTAACCGGGTCGCCGTCGCGGACTACGATCGCGCGGTTCGTATCTGGGATTTTGCGACGGGTGTAATGCGCGCGCAGGTCGATTTGCCGGCACAGCCCAGCGCGATTCAGCTGGGGGCTGATGGCACGGCGCTCGGCGTGATTTACGGTGATTCCGGCGTCTCAATCTGGAGTGTTGCTCGCCCGCAGCGGCCGCTACTCGAGGAATTCGGGGCCGGGCGCTGGCAGCTGGTCTTTTCGCCGTCGGGCAGCAGTGTGCTTGCCGGACAACCGGATATCGGCTTCCAGATGTATGGCAGCAACGATGGGCGTCTCATCGGTGCGCCCCTCGGCATCCGCAGTGACGCATTCTCACTGGATTTTCTTGCCTACAGTGATGACGAGCAGGTCCTCTTGACCGGGGCGCCGGACAGCAAGGTGCGTATCTGGAAAGCCCCGGTGGCGGTCGACGGCAGCGCCGTCATGGAGGTCACTGAGCATCAGGTATGGAAACCGTCCGCAGATCGTGTTCTTGTAGCAACGCCGGACGCAAGTCGTATCGCCATAGGCGACCCCGAGGGTCACGTGCATGTGTTTTCGGCAAACGTCAGCCTGGCCGACATGAAAGCCATCAGTGACGATGTCAGCTTCGTCGGACACAATGCTGGTGTTCGGGCGCTGAGCGTGAATGCCAGCGGGTCATTGGTGGCGAGCGCCGCGTCGGATAATTCGATCCGAATCTGGGACACTGACAGTGGACAACCATTGTCGTATACCGGCGAAATCGCCGGGGCTGCGGTCACTCGAATGGTGTTCTCGCCCGACTCGTCGCTGCTCGCGGTCCTGAATGACGACCGCGTCTCGCTGCTCGCAGTTGGCAGCGGTGATTTGCTAGCGCAGTTCGAGGTCGGCAGCCCTCACGCAGGTATTGCGTTTGCGGAGGATGAGCAGCTCTTTATCGGTGGAGACAACGGTTCCCTGCGATTGATCAGCAGGGATCCTGACGGTAGTTGGAACCTGAAAAACCTGTGGCAGGGCACGACAGCCATTCGTTGGCTTGAGGCTTCGCCGCACGGCGAGTATCTGATTCTCGTTGATGCAAACAACCTGGCAAGCCAGTTCATCCTGGCCGAAGGTCGAATCGCTGACGGAGTTCTGCAGCTGCCGGCAGCGGTTCGGGACGTCACTTTCGGAGGCGGTGGCGGCCATGCGCTGTTCCGCACTTCGCGTTGGGTGCACCGAGCCAGTTCATCAATGGGCGGGCTGATCTGGCAGGACAGCGTATTGGTCCCCAAGACGTTTCCGAGCGCCAGGGTCGTCTCGGGCAATAATTCTGCAAGCAACCGCAGCTACCTGCCAGCCGTACGTAACGGATTTGTCGAGCTTGTGGAGCTGAATTTCAGGGGCTCATCGAATCCCGGGCTGTTTGGCAACAGGGAAAAGTTGCTGCAAGAGTGGCGGCCACGTTTGCAGGGCAATACTGTTGTGCCTACAACCTGATTCGATTCGAAAGCGTTCAGTCGTTTCGCTCATCTCATGTCGCCACGCAGTGTTCTGACGAGTAGTTCCAGTCTCGCCGCGGTCACTTCAGACGGCGACACGGGCTCGCCGAACGTGACCGCAACTCGCGCGAAAAAACGACCCGGGATCTTTCTGATGCCACCCGATTGCCGGCGACTGAACCAGCTTCCCCACAGCCGTCCCAGCGAAGCCGGGATCACAGGGACCGCGCGTCTTTGAATAATTTTCTCTATGCCCGGTCGAAAACGATGGATCTCACCGTCTGATGTAATCCCACCCTCGGGAAATATGCAGACGACGTTTCCTGCAGCAAGCTCAGCATCAACTTTCTCGAACGCTTCATCCATCAACCGTTTGTCATCTTTTGCTGACGCTATAGGAATCGCCTTGGCAGTTTTAAACAGGAATTTTAGAAACGGTATTTCAAAGATCTTGTACCACATGACAAACCGCATCGGGCGGCGCACCGATCCACCGAGGATAAGGGGATCCATAAAACTGACGTGGTTGCAGACAACTACTGCCGGACCCGTGTTCGGGATGTTTTCGAGGCCGGTCGTGCGGATCCGGTAGAGAACGTTGATCACGAGCCATGCCAGGAATCGCATCAGGAACTCGGGCAGCAGGGAATATATGTAGATCGCGACAGCTGCGTTCAGCACAGCGATAATCACGAATAGTTCCGGAATCGAAAATCCGGATTTGAGCACGACAATTGACAGAACGGCTGCGCCTACCATCAGCAGAGAGTTGATAATGTTGTTGGCAGCGATAATTCGTGACAGGTGCTGACGCTTGGATCGTTTCTGTATCAGTGCGTACAAAGGGACGCTGTAAAAGCCACCGAAAGCACCGAGCAGCGCGAGATCCGCCAAAATACGCCAGCTACCGCTGCGGCCGAGGAACTCACCGATCGTTGCTACGGCGATACTATGGGATTCGGGCTGCGCGAAATACAGATCGACCGCGAACAGGCTGAGTCCGATGGAACCGAACGGTACCAGGCCGAGTTCTATTCGGTGCCCTGACATCCTTTCGCACAACAATGCACCGATGCCTACGCCAACCGCGAATGCAGCCAGCAGAGTCGTCGTTATCGCTTCGTTGCCGTTGAGAATTTCAAGCGTGTATGCCGGAATCTGAATCGTCATCGCCGAACCAAAGAACCAGAACCACGAAATACCAAGTATCGATAGGAAGACGCTTCGCTCTTCGCGCGCGAATTTGATGATGCGCCAGGTTTCTCGCCACGCGTTCCAGTTGATCTTGAGCATTGGATCGACCGCCTGTGTGAGCGGCACCTGTCGACTTGTCAGGTAACCCACGAGCGAGACTATGATGAGACACGCGCCGAGGATGGTTCGCTTACTGATGCCGAGGCCGTTGGCGATTTCATTTCCGACGGCAATACCACCGACGATAAGCCCGAGGATGATTGCAACATACGTTCCGGACTCGACAAGAGCGTTGCCGCCGACGAGTTCGTCATCGGCCAATTTCTGTGGCAGGTATGCGTACTTGACCGGTCCAAACATCGTTGACTGGCAGTTCGTACTTGTCGGCAAGCTGACCAGCGGTAGCCGAAAACAGGAAGAACGGCAAAATGAAAAGGCCGGCGGCGACGTTTGCGAGCTGGGTGTGATCCATTCCGGCGACAAGCACGCCCTGGAAAGTGATCAGGATGACCAGGCCGTTGCGAAAGATGTTGTCGTTCAGGGCCCCGAGGAACTGCGTCGCGAAAAATGGGGCGAATCGCCGCTGGCCGAGGAGCGTAAATTGGCTCGATCCTGACAAAAGTCCGCGTCCCTGTTATGAGCACCGCGTCACTATAGCGCGAAAAAAAGCAAAATTAGCGCAAAAAAGTGCGAACTGACACCGCCACGGTAATTTGACAATTTTGCTATCATCGCGTTTGCAGTAAGAATTTTTCTACCAAACGCCAAATTTGGAATGGTTACGCCCTATGACGAGGCATCTGACATTATTGCTTTGCGGATTTTCGGTGCTGGCCGGTTGCGCGAAAGAACCGCCGGCCCGGAGCGTCACCGAATTCCTCGAAAGTCCGATTCTGCTGGAAGCGGCGATGGTTCGGTGCAGCCAGGACCGCGCCAAAACTCGCTATGACGCGGAATGCATCAACGCTCGTCAGGCTGTTGCGCGCGTTCAGGCCAAGGAAGAGGCGGAATCCAGAGCCGCACTCGAAGCCCGCTCAGAAAGCAAAATGAGGGCCTTCCGCCGCACACGGGAGGCCGCTGCCGAAGCGCAGCGGCAGCGTGAAGAAGCGCAGCGGCTGCGCGAAGACGCCGAGTACCTGGCCCAGTTTGGTGTTGAGGGTTCCGATACCTTGGAAGCGGCCGACCCACTATCCGAAGGTAATGTGCCGGTTGCGATTGTTCCTGAAGCGGCCGAACAGCCGGATGTCGGCGATGCGGACAAAGATATTGAACCAGCCGCTGCTGGCAGCAATGCATCGCTTGTCGATCCCGCCGTGGAGCCAGCCGCGTCTGATCTCGAGTCGATCCGCGAAGAACTACGTCGTCGCAACGAAGACGGCGGGGACTAGCTATCTGCCGGCGGCATCGTCCGCACATGCATATCCCGTTGCGGGAACGGAATTACGATGTTGTTTTCATTGAGTGCTTTGTAAACAGCGCAATTTAGCTCGTGTACGACACGACCTCGATCAACCGGCTGCGCAATCCAGCCCAGCAATTCAAAATCGAGACTCGAATCGCCGAACGTGCGAAAGCGAACGCGCGGTTCCGGGTCGGCGACGACATCCAAATTGTCTTTCGCAACTGCTTGCAGTACGTCGATAACCTGATCGATATCGCTGCCATACGCGACACCAACAGCAACGCGAATTCTATGTTGTTCGGAAGGGCCGCCGGCCTCATTAATAATCTTTCCGTTACCGATGATCCCGTTCGGCACCGTGATTTCCACATCGTCGCGCGTCAGTATTCGTGTGCTTCGCAAGCCGATATTGGTAACAATACCGCGCTCACCGGTTTCCAGGATTATGAAGTCTCCGGTCTTATACGGGGCATCCATGATGATTGAAACGCCGGCGAAAAGATTTGAGAGCGTATCTTTGGCGGCGAAGCTGAGCGCGAGTCCGACGATGCCGGCTGACGCGAGCCATGCTGTTACGTTGATGTTCCACGCCAGGAAGATGAAATAACCTGTCAGCGCAACCAGGATAATCTTCATCACGTTTTGCAGTAAGGACAGCATGCCGGTCTGCACAATTTTGCTGTCATGAGTACGGCTAAACGTTTTTACAAACAAAGCCAGCAGGCTGTTCAGCGTGCTGTACCAAACGAATATCGCGATGGTCTTGAGAATACCGAGCGTAATGAACGTAGGCGCATCGGGCATGTCGATACGACGGGTCGCAAGTCCCAGGCCCAGTAGAACGAGCGACAAGAACACAGGCCGGTGAATCAGCCCGACCAGCTCGTCGTCGAAGTTATTCGAGGATCGGCCGGCAATCCGGCCGATTACACCTGAGATTATCCAGTCTGCGATCTTGCCGATGACAATAAAGACGGTCGCGATGATCGCGGCCTGAAGAAAGAGGTTCGGACCAATCAACTCTGCGAGTTGCTGCACCCTGGCAATCAGGTCGTTCAAGGGTCTATTCGCTCAGGCAACTAGTAATTGGGGTCGTAGTCTGGTTCGTCAATTTCCGGCTCGTCGGCTTCGGGCATGCCGAAAGTGCGCACGTTGGAGCTTTCTTCTTCAGGCGGCGCTGTACCGGCCTGCATGCCGGGGGAGATTGGCAATCGTCTGGTCTGCGCAGTCAGTATCTGCACAAATGTATTTGCGACATCCGGCGCGATGTTCGGCGAACTCACGAAAATCTTCTCCGGCGTCATGCTGCTTGAACTATAAAACGAGGCGTTAGCTTTGCGGTCCATGGAAACGCCGGCGCCTTCGAGCGCAATTCCGGCGAACAGCCCTCGGCTGCGGGAATAGGAAAAGACTTCAGCTTTGAATTTGATATCCGTAGCAACGGAAGTATGTCGGCCCACGGGGCCCGCCGCGACGGACGCGTCGGCACCGAGCGTCAATTTGCCATTTGCGATGCCGTCGACTCCTTTACGTGTCTTGAACACGAGGATGATGTCCGTCGATTGAGCGCCGATTTGCCAGCCGACGCTGCCACCCGTCAACGTAATAAAGGCCGGGTTGCTCCATGAACTATCGTCCTGACGCACGACGATGATGCCCTTGCCGCGGCGCGCACCAAGGCCAAATGCCGCTTTGACGACATTGGGTACGACGGCGACCGCGTAGGCATGCGAAAGCAGACTGGGCGGAATCGTCTTTTCGGGGATCCGCAGCAGCTGATCGAGCACATCGGCGGCGTCGGCGACTCGTTTCTCTTCGCGCGTGGCACCGTAGCTGGTGGATGTAATGATCAGTGCCAGCAGAGAGAGCATGGTCAGGAGGCGTGGATTATTCATGGTGTTGTCCGACAGGAAAATCGCTCAGGAGTTCTATACTACGACAAAATTAACAGGCAAAGCATATGCAGCGCCAGCCAGGTGCTAATCGACTGTCCGGCGCACGAGGATTGGCGGCAACGGATAGTCGAGCGTCGCGCAAACGGCGCGAATAAGCTCGGCTTCCCCGATCGAAAGCCTGCCATCATGCACCGCCGTGGCGCTGATGGCTCGCAACAGCGCCTCCTTTCCCTTGCTGTTCAAGCCAAGTAGCACGTCGAGGCTATGGTCAAGGACCGCAACAGTAAAGCTCTGTTCAGATTCATACACATAGTCTTGCGCCCAGGCGCCCAGCGTCGCACGGCCGGCGCGAAACGCGGCGTTGCTCTGTTCCCCGGATTCATTGCCGTGATTGGCAAGTACCCTCAGCAGATCTATCGTCGCCGAGCGCAGCTCTTTCTTCCGCGCGCGAATCGCCGTGCGGCGCCCGGTCGGATCAATTGCCTGCCCCAGGGTACTCATCAGAATTCGATAGAAACAATATTCGTAAAAATCGATCTCTCCATCGATCTCGATCATTCGTGTGGCCAACGACACCAGGTAACTCAGGTGTTGGGCAGGCCGGAGTTTGAGCGCCGGGAACGCGATCGCAAGCAGCGGCAAGCGGAACTCGCCACCGATCGTTGCAAGTTCGTCGTAGTAACGTCGCAGCAGGCTCGTGCGCTCCGCCCCGAGCTGCTCTCTTGCGAGCGACAGCTGCCGATCCACGGTACTGCCGTCCCGATGCAGTATCAGTGCAATCGTCAACAGGTAGGCAAATTCAGCGGAATGGGCGGCCGCGTAAAGAGATTCCGGAACCGACTGCCGAAGCTGTCGTGCGTAATCAATATGCTCGCTTTCAGGCTGGCCCACCGTTTCGGCGATAGAATCAGGCAGAACAGCGGCACCGCCGCTCGCGAAGGCCGTGGTCATGTCATCTGCGAATCCGCGGTGAACGGCGTCCGGGCTGCTCGCAGCTCCGCGCTGGCGTGGATCGACGCGCGGGAAATCAGATTCTTTGAAACTTGCGTCCAGTGCCTGAATTCGCTCGACGAGCGGCGGGTGCGTTGCAAATAGTCCTGAGAACCTGGCGCCCGTACCGAATAACATATGGCTGACTTCTTCCGGGTCCGCCGACGTGATCAGGGAGCCTGCGCTGTAGCCGCCGATCTTCTTCAGAGCATTCGCAATGCCCTCGGTCTGCCGTGTGAACTGCACGGCGGAGGCGTCCGCAAGATACTCACGCTGCCGGGAGATGCTTGCCTTGATGATGCGGGCAAAGAACACGCCGACACCGCCGATAATGATCAAACCCAGCCCAATCAGGATTATGACGGGCGCTCCGCGGTCCCGGCGACTGGTGACGATGCTGGTGTGGTGGCCGCCGCGTACGATCATGCGGCCGATCAGGCCCAGAAACATGATGCCGAAAAGCACGCCCATCAGGCGTATGTTCAGGCGCATGTCACCGTTCAGTATGTGGCTGAATTCATGTGCGATCACGCCCTGCAGTTCGTCGCGCTCGAGTATTTCCAGCGTGCCGCGAGTGACGGCAACGGCAGCATCGCTGGGCGTGAAACCGGCCGCGAATGCGTTAATGCCGCGCTCTTCTTCGAGAACATAGATCTCCGGAACCGGTACCCCCGACGCGATCGCTATTTCCTCGACAACGTTACGCAGTCGACGGCGCAACGGGTCCTGAACATCCGCCGGCACGAGCGTTCCGCCCAGTTCCGTCGCAACGCGGCCGCCTCCGGCCGAGAGGACCGATGTCTTGAAAAGGCTGGCACCGAAAATTAACAGGGCAGTCAAAACTGCGGTGCCAATGAGTATCGGCCCCTGCCGGGCAAAGAACTCGCCTTCGGCGAAACCCATTTGCGACGCATAACCGTAGCCTGCCGCCGAAAATTGGAACATTGCAATGCCGACCAGGGCGGTTACGCCGGCCACGATGACTATCGTGGCGACGATATACGCGGCAACCAGGCGTCGCGACGTCCGGCGTGCACGGTCCTGCGCATCAAAAAAGTTCACTTAAAAATCAGGTGAAAGAAACGTCCGGCACGTCGCGTTTTTCTTCGGTTTCGATCTCGAGGAAGCTGGCCAGCTTGAAATCGAAGGTACTCGCGATCATGTTATTCGGGAAGTTCTGGGCCGAGTTGTTGTAGCCGAGTACCGCGTCATTAAACGCCTGGCGCGAAAAAGCGACCTTGTTCTCGGTGCTGGCGAGCTCCTCCTGGAACTGCATCATATTTTGATTCGCCTTGAGATCAGGATAAGCTTCAGACAAGGCGAACAAACGACCCAGCGCGCTGCCCAAGGCGCCTTCCGAGGCGCCGAGCTTCTTGATAGCTTCGGCGTTGGCAGGGTCGGCTTTAGCAGCGTCAAGGCTGGAAACTGCGTTATTGCGAGCCTTGACGACGGCTTCGAGGGTTTCACGCTCATGTTTGATGTAACCCTTCACGGCTTCGACGAGATTAGGAATCAGGTCATGTCGCCGGGTCAGCTGAACATCGATT
>CAMYLB010000043.1 GCA_947259145.1 uncultured Woeseiaceae bacterium | reverse complement strand
TGTCAGCGTCGAGGATGTCAGCAACGCGGTCGTCAATAGCAGTCGCTACGATGTCTACAAACTCACTGATGCCGCCATGGCCGGCGACGCGACGCGCGCGGTCAGGATTTTGGGTGGCCTGCGCTCGGAAGGCATCGAGCCGGTTATCGTCATGTGGGCGCTCACCCGCGAGCTACGCACTCTTTCGAGACTTGATGACGTTATTTGTCAGGGCGGTGATCTCGGCAGCGCGATGCAGAAAAATGGTGTCTGGCGTAATCGTCAGGGGCTTGTGCGTAGCTGTATCGGACGACACCAGCACGGTTCCTTTAACCGCATGTTGAAGTCTGCGGGGCGTGCCGATGCGGCGGCCAAAGGGCAACGTGCCGGCGATCCCTGGCAGATGGCGTGCGATATCGTCGTTGGCATGGCGCGCCTATGAGGCCGATGGGCGTTTTCGGTGGCACTTTCGATCCGATTCATTACGGCCATTTGCGAACGGCGTTCGAGATGCTGCAGGCATTACGTTTCGAGGAAGTGCGCTTCATTCCCTGTGGTGATCCGCCGCACCGCGGCGCAACTTTTGCTGCGGCCCCGCAGCGTCTGCGCATGGTTGAGTTGGCTGTCTCCGGGCAAGAAGGGTTCGCGGTCGATGACCGGGAAATTCGGCGCAGTGGACCGTCGTACACGATCGACACCCTTTTGGCCTTGCGTGGGGAATTTCCGGATCGAGCATTGGGTCTGATAGTGGGAATGGACGCGTTTCTCGGTTTCACAGGATGGCATCGTTGGGACGAAATTCTCGATGTCGCACATATTGTCGTTGCGCACCGCCCGGGGTGGAAAGCGCCCGATCTTGGTCCGCTGGGCGAGCTGATTACCGAGTTTGGTACACATCGTGTCGAAGACTTGCACGATGCGTTGAACGGACGGATTCATATTCATGCCGTGACGCAGCTTGAGATTGCGTCAACCGAAATTCGCGATCTTATTGCCGCGGGTCGCGATCCGAGATTCCTGATGCCGGACGCTGTTCGCAATGAGATCGGAAACTGCGGCTGTTACGCGCCTGAAGAGTCCCGTGATTAGGCGTCGCAGGAGCGGGCCGTGCCCGCGTGAAATGAAGTCGGAAACCAGATGGGAGTCGAATTTGAAGATTATTGAGAACCGCGGATGAACAGCAATAAGCTAACGAAGCTGATTATTGACGCGCTGGAAGACGTCAAAGCTCAGCACATCGTCAAACTTGATGTGCGCAACATGACGACAGTGACGGACTACATGATCATCGCCAGCGGCACCTCCAGTCGTCACGTCAAGGCGCTTGTTGACAACGTAGCTGAAAAGGCCAAAAAGGCCGGCTATCGAGCCATTGGCGTCGAGGGCGAGGAGGGCGGTGAATGGGTTCTGCTCGATCTGCAGGATGCCCTGGTACACGTCATGCTGCCCAAAGTGCGCGACTTCTATAACCTGGAAAAGCTCTGGTCAATCGTCCCGACAGGGGACGCAACGGCAACCGACGGATAGGCCGTGCACATTAGACTATTGGCCGTCGGGGACCGCCAACCCTCCTGGGTAGAGGAGGCCTTCGGAATTTATACCGCGCGATTCCCACGTGAGTGGAAGTTCCGTCTCGACGCGATCACAACCGTGCGGCGCAGCAAAAATGATAAATCGCAACACGCGATGGCGACGGAAGGCGAGCAGATTCTTGCCAGGCTGAGTACGACGGAGCAGGTTGTCCTCCTTGACGAGCGAGGCAAAGAGCTGACCAGCCGGATACTCGCGGCCAGGCTCACTGATTGGCAAGCGGACAGCCGCGACTTGTGCTTCATCATAGGTGGCCCCGACGGAGTTTCTGATGCAATCCGGCGACGCGCAGATTTTACCTGGTCGCTGTCTCAACTGACATTGCCGCACGGTATGGCGCGAGTGCTGCTAGCCGAACAGCTGTATCGTGCATGGTCGCTGCAGACCGGCCACCCGTACCATCGGGCCTGAAAGATTGGCCATAACCTCGCAACCATCGCTGTGCCTGGCATCGTCGTCGCCGCGGCGCCAGGAAATTCTCGAGGCACTGGGACTCGAGTTCCTGGTCAAAGAAATTGAGGTGAATGAAGATCGGTTGGCAGATGAGACGCCGCAACAAATGGTCCTGAGGCTGGCGGCGGCGAAGGCCCGTGCGGCCGAGGTGGAAGCCTCCTGCCTCGTCATCGGCTCCGATACCGTTGTCGTGCTCGGTGACGAGGTGCTTGGCAAGCCGCGAAACCGGGACGAGGCCGTTGCGATGCTCTTGCGTCTGTCCGGACGCCGTCATTGCGTACTGACGGGTGTCGCGCTTCTTGGACCCGGCGGCATGCAGACTGCACTCAGTTCGACAGATGTGTATTTTCGCGAAATCCGTCGCGACGAGGCGCTCGCATACTGGCACAGTGGAGAGCCTCGCGATAAAGCGGGCGCGTACGGCATACAGGGGCTTGGCGGCGCATTTGTCGAGGAGATAAAGGGGTGACCATGTCGGATGAATCGTTAAAAGAAGAAATCCTGATCAACGTGACGACGAGCGAAGTGCGTGCGGCGCTGCTTGAGAATGGCGTGCTGCAGGAAATCTATATCGAACGTGCGGCACGCCGTGGATTGATCAGCAACATATACAAGGGCCATGTATTGCGGGTGTTACCTGGCATGCAGGCGGCATTTATCGACATTGGCCTGGAGCGCACGGCTTTTCTGCATGCTTCCGATATTGCTCCGGGCCGGGAACAAGGTAGTTCGGACGAGGTGCCGGCTATTCGTGATCTGGTTCGTGAAGGTGACGAGATCATGGTGCAGGTTGTAAAGGATCCACTGGGCAACAAGGGTGCACGATTGACGACCTTCGTTACTCTGCCGTCCAGGCACCTTGTGCTCCTGCCGTGCAGCGGTGCTGTTGGTATCTCGGCGCGCATCGAAGATGAAGACGAACGCGATCGACTTCGCGGCATTGTTGAAGAAATCCTGGCCGAGAGAAACCTGAGCTGCGGCGCCATCGTGCGTACCGTCGCCGAAGGCATGGACAAAGAGGCCCTGCTGGCAGATCTGAATTTCACGCTCAAGTTATGGGAGGTCATTCAGGAACGGTGCAGCAAGACCCGTGTAAAAATGATGGTACATGAGGATCTTTCGCTGCCGCTGAGAGTTCTTCGGGACATGGTGACCAGCGATATCGAGCGTATTCTCGTAGATTCCGAAGATGATTTTAACGCCATGCAGGATTTCGCCGACACCTATTTGCCGGATATCGAGCCGAAGCTGGAGTTCTACCAGCGGCGCCGGCCGATTTTCGATCTGCACGGCATCGAAGATGAGATCCGCAAGTCATTGGATCGAAGTATTTCTTTAAAATCAGGCGGTTATCTGATATTCGACCAGACCGAGGCGATGACGACCGTCGACATCAATACGGGTGGCTACGTCGGTCATCGCAACCTCGAAGAGACGATCTACCGAACGAATCTCGAGGCCGCTGTTGCGATTGCGCGGCAGCTGCGCCTGAGAAACCTGGGCGGCATCATCATCATCGATTTTATTGATATGGAAGAACCGGATCATCGTGAAAATGTCCTGCACGTGCTCGAGCAGTCGCTGGCGCGGGATCACGCGCGAACGCAGATCACGCCGGTATCGCCATTGGGCCTGGTCGAAATGACACGAAAACGGACGCGGGAGAGCCTGCAACATATTCTGTGTGAGGACTGTCCAAGCTGCGCCGGCCGCGGTTTTCTAATGACGGCAGAGACTGTCTGTTTCGAAATTTTTCGCGAGACCATACGGCAATCGAGGCAATTTGAATTCGACGAGGTGCTGGTGCTGGCACACCAGAACGTCATTGAACTGTTGCTGGATGAGCAAGCCAGGAGCCTTGCCGAACTGGAACAACAGACCGGGAAGTCGATTCGACTGCAAACCGAGTCATTGTATGTCCAGGATCAATTCGACGTTGTGTTGATGTAGGTATCGGAGAAGCTGCCAAAAAATGAAATTCTTTCTGCAACGCCTGTTCAAATTCGCTGCATATACTGCGGCCGGCGTTGTCATTTTGCTGGCCATCGCGGTAGGCCTGTTTCGACTTTTTCTGCCGCGGCTTCCAGAGTACCAGGACGATATTAAAAGCTGGGCCAGCGCGGCAATTGGCATGGAGGTCGAGTTCTCCGGAATGGATGCGCGCTGGGGTTTGAGCGGGCCGGAGCTCTTGTTCCGCGATACGGCACTCGTTCGGGTGGATGGCCAATCGCGCGTTGTGGCGGCTGAAGAAGTGCGGGTCGGCATCGCGCTGACACGCCTGCTCGTTGAAGGCGTAAGGGTTGTCGATCGCGTCGTTATTCGTGGTGCGAGCATTGAAGTACGCCAGCTGGAAGATGGGCAGTGGTGGATTCAAGGCGCTCCC
>CAMYLB010000042.1 GCA_947259145.1 uncultured Woeseiaceae bacterium | reverse complement strand
GAACTGGCGCGAACCTCATCGGCGGACATTGGCTTCAGCGCGCGCAGCACCTTGATCTTCTCGTCACGAACAGCGTCGTGATCAAGACTGGACGGCGGCTCCATCGCAAACAGACAAACAAGCTGCAGAATGTGGTTTTGCACCATGTCCCGCAGCGCGCCGACGCGGTCATAGAATTCGACGCGGCCGCCGACGCCGAGATCTTCGGCAACGGTTATTTGTACATGGTCGATGGCACCACGGCGCCACAGAGGCTCAAACAGGGAATTCGCGAACCGCAGGGCGAGCAGGTTCTGCACCGTCTCTTTGCCCAGGTAGTGATCGATTCGATAAATCTGATTCTCGGAAAAACATTCGCCGACGGCGTCATTGATCTCGCGGGCCGACGCGTAATCGCGGCCCACCGGCTTCTCGAGAACGATGCGGCTGTTTTGGGTAATCAGGCCATTCGTTTTCAAACCGCCCGCGATCGGGCCGAACAAACTCGGCGCGGTTGCAAGGTAAGCCACGCGAACACGGTCTTCGTGCGCGGCCAACAGCTTGCTCAATCGACCCCAACTGTCGTGCGCAAACGCGTCAGCCTGCACATAGTGAATGCGCCGTTTGAAGGACTTCCAATGCGCCGCATCGAACTCCCCCTTGGGGAGGCCTTCCCGCAGCGACTTTTCGACCATTGCCAGGTATTTGTCCCGCGACAGCGCACCACGACTGGCGGCGATAATGCGGCTGTCGGCGGTTACCTGGCCGTCACGGTCACGGTGATACAGCGCGGGCAACAGCTTGCGCATCGCCAGGTCACCGGTACCGCCGAAAATTATCAGGTCAAATGTGTCGACCGGAATGAGTTTAGCCATCAGACTTCCTCTGGGAATTGCTGAAAGTTTACTACTTTTTTACACCTTGCACGCCATTTTTGATGATTTCTGGCCATTACTGGTGTAATTTTACTACATGCTGGCCACGATAACCCAGGCACTGCCCCGTTTGAGCCCGTCCGAGCGACGCGTCGGCCAATGGATCCTGGAGCACCCAAAGAAGACCGCCAACATAACACTTGCGCGGCTGGCCAGAGAGTGCGAGACAAGCGAACCTACCGTGGTGCGCTTTTGCCGCCACGTCGGGCTGGGCGGCTTTCGCGAACTCGCAATCCGCTTGACCGAAGCATTGAGTAGCCCTGCTACCTACGTGCACCGCGACGTCAGCTCGGACGATTCGGCCTCGGACGCGGTCATCAAAGTCATGGACGCATCAATTCAGTCGCTCATCGAAATGCGCTCGCAGCTTTCCTTGATGCCGATAGATGCGGCGGTGGTCGCCATGAAGTCGGCGCGACAAATTGCGTTCGCCGGGCTTGGCGCATCAGGTCATGTCGCCAGCGACGCCTGTCACAAGTTTTTTCGACTGGGCATACCGTGCTCATCCCTGAGCGACATACCGATGATCGTACAGTTCGCCTCCATCACGCAGCCCGATGACGTGCTCGTAACCGCGGCGCGACCGTCATTGCACTGACCAACCCGGACTCCGATGTCGCTCGGGAAGCCAGCTTGTTGTTCCCCTGCGCGGTGATCGAAGACACGAGCGTGTATACGCCGATGAGCTCGAGGTTGGCGCAACTCGCTCTGCTCGATGCCATTCATGTTGCCCTCGCGCTCGCCCAGGGCGACACTGCCAGCGACAACCTGCGCCGCAGCAAGGACGCTTTAGAACTTTGACGACAATGACAGCAATTCCGACTCGGACGCCGCTGGATGTTCGGCAGGCAGGCGTTGGCCTGCATATCGCGTCCTTACCGGGTCCCTATGGTATTGGCGAGATCGGCGCCGAGGCCCGGGCATTCGTCGACAAAATGCGCGATATGCAGCTGGGTGTCTGGCAATTTTTGCCTACGGGGCCAACGGCTTACGGCGATTCGCCCTACCAGCCTTTGTCAACATTCGCCGGCAACGAAATGCTGATCAGTATCGGCGACCTGGTCGAAACGGGCCTGCTTGCGGAACACGAGGTCGAAGAACTGACAGCGCTGCCGACCCGTTTCGTGGACTACGGTGCGCTTATCCCGGTGAAAAACCGCCTGCTCAATATCGCCGCGCAACGGTTCCCATACAGAGCCAGCGATGAAATCCAGGCTCGTTGCGACGCGTTCATTGCCGCAAACAACGACGCCTGGCTGCATGACTATGCCGTTTTTCGCATACTCAAAACCCAGCACGGTGAGCGACCCTGGCCCGAATGGAAGCCGGAGTTCGTGCGCCGCGACGAAAAAGCGCTGCGCGAACTCGAGACCGATGAGGCCGCGAACATCGAGACGATCAAAATCATCCAGTTTCTTTTCCACGAGCAGTGGCAGCGCTTCCGCGATTACGCACGCGCCAGCGGCATTACGCTGTTCGGCGACATGCCGATCTACATCGCGCTGGACAGCTCGGATGCCTGGGCCAACCGCGACATCCTGCGCCTTGATGAGAACGACAAGCCGGAGCACGTCGCGGGCGTCCCGCCCGACTACTTCAGTGAAGACGGGCAGCTTTGGGGCAACCCACTCTACGACTGGGAACAACACACGACCGATGGCTACCGATGGTGGATCGATCGACTGCGTGCCGCGTCTGAACTTGCAGATATAGTCCGAATTGACCATTTCCGGGGTTTTGAGGCCTACTGGTCGGTCCCGTCGGACTCGGATACCGCGCGCGTGGGTGCCTGGGAACCCGGTCCGGGTGATGCCATTTTCGATGCGATGAAAGACGCTCTCGGCAGTCTACCGATCGTGGCAGAGGATCTGGGCGTCATTACGCCGGCAGTCGAAGGCTTGCGCGATCGGCACCATCTTCCTGGGATGAGAGTCCTGCAATTCGATGTCTGCGGCCCGGAGTTTCTTCTGTCAGACGTGGGCCAGAACAGCGTCTGTTACACCGGCACACACGACAACGATACAACCCAAGGCTGGTTTCACGGCAGCCCCGACGACATTCGCAGTGATGAGGAAATCGAACTCGCACAGCAGGCGGTCCTGAGTATCACGGGCGGCAAAGCCGAAACCATTCACAGCGACCTGATCAAAGCCGCTTTCTCGACCAAAGCACAGCTCGCGATCGCGCCGATGCAGGACTATCTCGGCCTGGGATCTGAGGCACGCTTCAACATACCGGGAACGTCCGGCGGCAATTGGCGGACGAGTTGCAAGATGAATGACGTAAAACTCAAGGAAGATGCAAGATTTGTCAGTCGACTGACCCGGGAGACGCTGGCCCTGATTCTCGCTGGCGGGCAAGGCTCGCGATTACACGACCTGACGACCTGGCGCGCCAAGCCAGGCCTCCATTTCGGCGGCAAGTTCCGCATCATCGATTTCCCACTGTCGAACTGCATCAACTCGGGCATCCGGCGCATTGGCGTATTGACCCAGTACAAGGCGCATTCGCTGATCCGACACCTGTTGAACGGCTGGTCCTGGTTCCAGGCGGGCGGAGGTATGCGCGAATTCGTCGAGATTCTGCCCGCTTCGCAGCGAGTGGGCGGTGAGTGGTACCGCGGCACCGCGGACGCCGTCTATCAGAACCTCGATATCATTCGCACACACGATCCGCGCTTCGTGCTGATCCTCGCCGGCGATCACATTTACAAGATGGACTACGGCCCGTTTCTCGCCTTTCATGTCGAGAAAATCGCGGACATGTCGATTTGCTGCTTTGAGATGCCGCTTGCCGAGGCCGCCGGCGAATTCGGTGTCATGACGGTCAACGAAGAGGGCCGTATCATTGCTTTCGACGAAAAGCCGGAGAATCCGAATCCGATTCCCGGCAAGCCCGACCTTTGCCTGGCGTCAATGGGCAATTATATTTTCAATACCGAATTCCTCTACGAGCAGGTTATCAAGGATGCCGATACACCGGGCACCAAGCACGACTTCGGCCGCAACGTTATTCCGTCGATCATTAATGATTACAAAGTTTATGCCTACCCGTTGCGTGACCCTGAATCCGGCAAGCAAGCCTACTGGCGTGACGTCGGTACGCTCGATGCATTCTGGGAAGCCAACATGGAACTCGTTTCGGTAACACCGCAGCTCAACCTCTATGACAAAGTCTGGCCGATCTGGACGTACCAGGAGCAGGTGCCGCCTGCCAAATTCGTATTCGATGAGCCGGAAAGGCGTGGTGAAGCCATCCAGTCGATGGTCTCGGGCGGCTGCGTCGTATCCGGCTCGACCGTACGACGTTCGTTGCTGTTTACCAATTGCTATGTGCACCCCTACAGCACCGTAACTGATTCTGTTGTTTTGCCCGACGTGGTAATCGGCGAGCGATGCACGATCAATCGAGCGATCGTTGATAAAGGCACAGTGATCCCGGCGGACACGCAGATCGGGGTGGACCACGACGCCGACAGGGAACGCGGATTCCGCGTTACAGACAGCGGCCTGACCCTGGTCACGCCTGACATGCTCGGGCAGCAGCTGCACTTCACACGCTAAGAAAGCCAGGACCTGGAATCAATACTCGATCTGTCATTTTTCTGGCGTCGGAGAACGGCGCCCTGCCTGGTGGCAAGGTTGGCGGTGTCGGCGACGTTGTTCGTGACCTGCCGCTCGCACTGGCCGCGGCAGGCTGGCGGGCAGCGGTTGCCACGCCGTCATATGGCGCGCTGCACAAGCTGCCCGGCGCCGCTCGCCTCGCGACTATTGATGTCGATTTTCGCGGCAGTGCGCACCCTGTCGATATCTGGGATATCCCGGACGATGACAGCGATGTTCAAAACATCGTTTTCGATCACGCCTTGTTCGCACAATACGGCAGCGGGCGTATCTACCATCAAGATGATGCGGCTCGTCCTTTCGCCAGCGATGCAAACACGTTCGCTTTTTTCTGCGCGGCGGCCGCGCAATGGATAAGCACGAGCGATAGACGGCCCGATGTTGTGCACCTGCACGACTGGCACGCAGCTTTCTATCTTTTGCTGTCGAATTATGCCGAGCAATTCGCTGGCCTTCGCGACATTCGAACCGTGTTTACGATTCACAACCTCTCTTACCAGGGTACGCGTCCGTTTCGTGGCGATGAATCGTCGCTCGAGGCCTGGTATCCGAACCTGCGCCCGGATTTCGACAAGATCGTCGACCCTCGCTACGGCGATTGCGTAAACCCCATGGCCAGCGCCATCCGCCTCGCGGACGCGGTAAGCACGGTATCGCCGACCTACGCGGGCGAGATCTGCAGACCGAGCAATCCTGCGACCGGCTTCATCGGCGGCGAAGGACTGGAGGATGACCTGACCCGGGCGCGCGATGACGGTCGCCTGTACGGCATACTTAACGGCTGCTATTACGACCAGCCGATCGGTCGCCGCCCGGGCTGGCAGCGTTTGCTCAGCATGATCGAGATACAGCTACATGCCTGGCAAAAGGAACAGCCGTCGAACGCAGCGCATGAGCTCGCACTTGAACGCCTTATTTCACTGCCGAAACGACGGCCGAGTCACCTGCTGACGAGCGTCGGGAGGCTCGTCGAACAGAAAGCGACCTTGTTGCTGCACGAATTCGACGACGGCAGCACGCCGCTGGGACGCATTGCAGAAGCCGCCGGCCCGAAAAGCGTGATCATAGTACTTGGAAGCGGCGATCGGCATCTCGAAACACGCATGCTGCAGGTAGCGAGGCAGGTGCCGAATCTCGTTTTTCTGCAAGGATATTCCGAGGACCTGGCCGCACCACTGTACCAAGCCGGCGATCTTTTCCTGATGCCGTCGAGCTTCGAACTTCGAACCCTGCGGCATCAGCCAGATGCTCGCGATGCGCAGCGCGCAGCCCTGCGTCGTTCATGGCGTCGGTGGTCTCAAAGACACGGTAGAAGATGCCGTAACCGGGTTCGTTTTCGATGGCCACAGCCCGGATGAACAGGCCGGAGACTTCGTCGACACGACAGCGCGTGCGCTGGACATCCGTTCTAACGACCCAATTGCATGGCAGAATGTCTGCCAGGCTGCGGTGGCGCGCCGATTCGACTGGTCGGCCGCTGCCGAAACTACGATCGAAACGCTATATGGCGAGGGCAATGACCGCTAAATCAGACAGGAAAAGTGAATACGAGGCGCTCGTCGCCGGCCGTCACAACAACCCGTTCGCCGTGCTCGGACCGCAGACGGAAGCTGAGGGACGGGTTGTGCGCACGCTGCAGCCGCATGCGGCGAAGGTAGAGCTGGTCGACGCCGCAGGCGCACCGATTGCCAACATGAAAAAGATTCATGCCGGCGGCCTGTTCGAAGCGCCCTTGCCACCTCGCAAACGACATTACGCGCTGCGCATAACGGACGGCTCGGGTCTGTCCTATGTCATTGAAGACCCCTATCGTTTTCCGTCCGCTCTGGGCGAAATGGATTTGTACCTGCTGGGCGAAGGATCGGACCGCTACATTTACAAAAAGCTCGGCGCGCATCTGCGTCAGCTGCAGGGCGTGGCCGGCACGCGTTTCGCTGTCTGGGCGCCGAACGCATCGCGGGTCAGCGTCATTGGCGACTTTAACGGCTGGGACGGGCGGCAGCACGTCATGCGCCTGCACCCGGGCAACGGCATCTGGGAAATCTTCATACCGGCCGTCGGCAACGGCACCTTGT
>CAMYLB010000041.1 GCA_947259145.1 uncultured Woeseiaceae bacterium | reverse complement strand
GGCGTTTCCGGCATGGCTTTCTGCATGGCGTGGCCGGTACCCAGCTGCTCGGCCTGCAGGGCCCAGCGCAGCGGCTCGGCGGCAAAAACCGAGCGAACCACCTCTGCGCCGTGTCCGTAAACAACGCAAATATCGTCGGCCGAGAGCGCTTTGCAGCAGCCCAGCACGTGTGACAGCAGGGGCCTGCCGGCCAGCGGCTGCAGCACTTTTGGCAGGTCCGAACGCATGCGCGTTCCCTGTCCTGCAGCTAGAATAATAATACTCAGGTCCAAGTGACCCTCTCCGAATTTCCTAGCCTGCGAATGATACAGGAAGTCCGGTAATGCGAACTGGATTCAGGTCTCGTTAATCGTTGCGATATATGCTCCGTACTATGCAGAAACTTGTCTTTTTGCCCCTCTTGCTGCTCGCTGCCTGCAACAGCGAGATTTATACCCGCGACGGGGTCACGGATGGCGACTCGTTCTACCTCGCGACGCGTGCTTTTGAGTCCGATGATCCGGTGCTGCAGAGCTGGGTCTCGTACAGTCTGATGAAAAGCGCCTGTCAACTCGATGTCGGTGGACCCATTCCGGCGCGAGTGAGCAACTACAGCTGTGAATACACGGCCCGTCGGCACCTGGTCGATTCCTGGGAAGAGCAGCGGCTGGAGCACACTGATGCCGCCGACCCCTACCTGGACGACCTCATCGCTGTACAGGAAGCCGGATATCTCGACGAGTACACGGTGCGATACTTCGGCCGCGACGAATGGCAGGTGCCGATCGAGGTGCGGGTAGACGACTTCCGTCGCTGGCAGCGCGCGAACCTGCCGCGTCACCGACCGCAGACGCGCATCATCGGCTCATGGGGCTACCAGCAGCGATAGCCGATCTCTTTGAATGAACCGCCCGCAACCCGGATGGTTACTGCGGGGGCTTAGCGTTTGCCTTTGAGCTTTTGGGCGGCGCGGTAACGTGCCGATGCTTCTTCAAGCTCGACCTGAGCTCGGGCGACGTCCGTTTCTTTCGAGGCGCCTCTAAGCGCTTCCTCGGCGTGTTTTTGTGCCGCCAGGGCCGCCGCGGCATCCAGCTGATCACCGCGCAGCGCCGTATCAGCAAGAATGGTCACTTTTGTCGGCTGCACCTCGAGCATGCCGCCCGTAACATAGAAGATCTCTTCCTTGCCGTCCTCGGTCTGAACGCGGACCTCCCCGGGCTTCAGCGTCGTCAGCATCGGCGCATGGCGCGGCGCGATGCCAACCTCACCCATTCGCGCGGGGGCAAACACCATGATGGCTTCGCCCTTATGGATCTCGCCTTCTGCAGATACGATGTCGACCTGGATCGTGGCCATTATCTCGTCTCAGTTAGTTACTGGAAGTTCTTGGCGTTCTCGACCGCTTCGTCGATCGTGCCAACCATATAAAACGCCTGCTCAGGAATGTGATCGTAGTCGCCGTTCACAATGCCGTTGAAGCCGCGAATCGTTTCCGCCAGCGACACGTACTTTCCGGGTGAGTTCGTGAAGACCTCGGCGACGAAGAACGGCTGCGACAGGAAGCGCTGAATCTTGCGCGCGCGGGTGACGATTTCCTTGTCTTCTTCAGACAGCTCGTCCATGCCCAGGATCGCGATGATGTCCTGCAGCTCCTTGTAACGCTGCAGTACCGCCTGTACACCGCGTGCACAGTCGTAGTGTTCCTGACCAATGATAAGCGGGTCGAGAATACGCGAGGTCGAGTCAAGTGGATCGACCGCCGGGTAGATGCCGAGCTCGGCAATGTTACGTGACAATACGAGCGTTGCGTCCAGGTGAGCGAAGGTCGTGGCCGGCGACGGATCGGTCAAGTCATCAGCCGGTACGTAAACAGCCTGGAACGACGTGATGGAACCCGTCTTCGTCGACGCGATGCGCTCCTGCAGGATGCCCATCTCCTCGGCCAGCGTCGGCTGGTAGCCAACGGCTGAGGGCATGCGGCCCAGCAGGGCTGATACTTCAGTTCCGGCCAGCGTGTATCGGTAGATGTTGTCGATGAACATGAGGACGTCGCGGCCCTCGTCGCGGAAGGCTTCGGCCATCGTCAAACCGGTCAGCGCGACGCGCAGGCGGTTGCCGGGAGGCTCGTTCATCTGGCCATAGACCAGCGATACCTTGTCGATGACGCCGGACTCGGTCATCTCGTGATAGAAGTCATTACCCTCACGAGTACGCTCACCAACGCCGGCGAATACCGAGTAGCCGGAATGCTCGTGGGCGATGTTTCGAATCAGCTCCATCAGCGTTACGGTCTTGCCGACACCGGCGCCGCCGAACAGGCCGACCTTGCCGCCCTTGGATATCGGCATGATCAGGTCGATAACCTTGATACCGGTTTCGAGAAGTTCTGTCGTCGCCGCCTGGTCTTCGTAAGAAGGTGGGGCACGATGAATGGGCATGTTCAGCTCGGCACCAATGTCGCCTTTGTTGTCGATCGGCTTGCCGAGTACATCCATGATGCGACCCAGCGTCTTTTCGCCGACCGGTACCGATATCGGCCCGCCTGTATTCGTGACGTCCATGCCACGCTTCAGACCTTCCGAGGAACCCATAGCAATGCGTCGTATATCTTGGGGATCTGGCCCGCGGGGAACTCAACGTCCACAACAGCGCCAATAACCTGCACAGTAGTTCCGGTGCTCATCTTTTTTTCCTTAACCCGTTAAGGCGAACATGCCGCCCAAGAATAAAAAACTCTAGCTGGATACGGCAGCTGCGCCACCGACGATTTCTGAAATCTCTTGTGTGATGGCTGCCTGTCGAGCCTTGTTGTACTTCAACTGCAGGCCATCGATGATCTCACCCGCGTTATCCGTTGCCGACCTCATGGCAACCATTTTCGCGGCCATCTCGCACGCGAAATTTTCAACCGCGCCGCGGTAGATCTGTGACTCGATGTAGCGCATCAATACGTCGTCGAGCAGCTCGTCCGCCCCGGGTTCGTAAATATAGTCCCAGTGCGCCTGCAGCTCGCCTTCGGCTAATTTAACCCCTGTGGCCGGCAACACCTGCACAACCTGTGGCTTCTGCGTCATCGAATTGACGAACAGGTTGTGCACCAGAAAGAACCGATAAGGTCGTTAACGTTGGGTTTGTCGCCGAGGTGCGAGGCGGTGCCGACCACGTTGCCGCCGATGCGACGGAAAAACCGCACGGCCTTCGCGCCCACCAGCGCAAGGTCAACCTTAACGTCTTCGCCGCGCCACTTCGCAATCTCTGCGATTACTGACTTGAACAGGTTGGCGTTCAGGCCGCCGCAGAGGCCGCGGTCGGTCGAGATCACGATGAAGCCAACCCGGTGCACGTCGCGTTCGGTAAGGAACGGGTGCTTGTAGTCAGGGTTGGCATGCGTCAGATGGCCAACCACGCGTCGAATACGCTCGGCGTATGGCCGCGATGCCTCCATCTGCAGCTGCGCCTTGCGGATCTTGCTGGCGGCAACTTTCTCCATCGCACTCGTGATCTTCTGCATATTCTTTACAGAAGCGATCTTCGAGCGTATTTCCTTTTCACCAGGCATATAAGAACTCTGCTCTTTCCGACTTAGTCATTGTTAATCCGTGTTTTGGAATTACGTGGCGACCTAATAAGCGCCTTTCTCAGCGAAAGAATCGCAGATACCCTTGAGCGTCGCTGCAACGTCGTCGTTATAGTCGCCCGCGGTGTTGATGGCATCGAGATCAGCCTGGTGGCCCGAACGAGCGAATTCATGCAGGGCCGCTTCATAGTCAACAACCTTTTCGGCCGGGACTTTATCGATAAAGCCCTCGTTCACTGCGAACAGCGACAGCGCCATTTCAGCAACCGACAGCGGTGAATACTGCTTCTGTTTCATGAGCTCGGTAACACGCTCACCGCGCTCAAGCTGGGCACGTGTCGCTGCATCCAGGTCGGAGGCGAACTGTGCGAATGCGGCCAGCTCACGGTACTGAGCCAGTGCAAGACGTACACCGCCGCCGAGCTTCTTGATGATCTTGGTTTGCGCCGCACCGCCCACTCGGGAGACCGACAAACCGGCATTAATTGCCGGGCGAACACCCGCATTGAACAGGTCGGTCTCAAGGAAGATCTGGCCGTCGGTAATGGAGATCACGTTCGTTGGTACGAACGCCGATACGTCACCGGCCTGTGTTTCAATGATCGGCAGCGCCGTCATTGATCCTGTCTTTCCCTTGACCTTGCCCCCGGAAACCTTTTCGACGTGTTCCGCATTAACGCGCGATGCGCGCTCGAGCAAGCGCGAGTGCAGGTAGAAGACGTCACCCGGATACGCTTCACGACCCGGAGGACGACGCAGCAACAGTGATACCTGGCGGTAGGCCCAGGCCTGTTTCATGATCAGCGCGTCTTCGCCCTTGTCGAGGAAGTACTCGCCCATCGAAGCGCCGGAGTACGGTGCAATGTACTGCATGGCGGGACTGTCGGCGGCCGCGGCGGCAACGACGATCGTATGACCCATCGCACCTTCTTCCTCGAGCTTCCTTACGATGCCGGCAATCGAAGATGCCTTTTGACCAATCGCCACATAGATGCACTTGATGCCTGTGCCGCGCTGGTTGATGATCGTGTCGATCGCAACGGCAGTCTTGCCCGTCTGGCGGTCACCGATAATCAGCTCTCGCTGACCGCGGCCGATCGGCACCATCGAGTCAATCGCCTTGAGGCCGGTCTGCACCGGTTGGCTGACTGACTGGCGCTCGATAACACCCGGCGCAACTTTTTCGATGGGTGCGGACAGATCCGTGTTGATCGGGCCCTTGCCGTCAATTGGCCTGCCCAGAGCATCAACCACTCGGCCCAGCAGCGCGTCGCCGATGGGAACCTCGAGAATGCGACCTGTCGTCTTGACGGTATCGCCTTCCGTAATGTGCTTGTAGTCACCCAGAACAACCGAGCCGACCGAGTCCTGCTCGAGGTTCAGCGCCATGCCGAAGGTGTTCTGCGGGAACTCGAGCATTTCGCCGTAGCGTGCGTCGGCCAGGCCGTGAATACGAACGATGCCGTCAGTAACCGCGATCACGGTACCGACGTCCCGCGCTTCCGCGGAT
>CAMYLB010000040.1 GCA_947259145.1 uncultured Woeseiaceae bacterium | reverse complement strand
ACAAGGTGCGGTTCTACGCGCCCGTGCCGGTAGGCGCACGCCTGCGAGCGAGGGCCAAGGTATTGCAGGCGCGGCGCAGGGCGGGTGCGCTGCTTCTAATCTCTGAGGTGAGGCTGGAAATGGAAGGCGCACGCAAGCCAGCCTGCGTCGCCGAAACGCTCGGCATGTATTTTTTCGAGGAATAGCCGGGCGCAGCGAGTCAGGAATCTGATATGCGAATTATCGTTGCGGGGATTGGGGTTTTTGGCGTTTTGATCGGAGTGCTTGGTCTGCTGGCGCCGGAGCGATTTCGTTCCCTTTTCAATCTCACGACGAGTCAAACGCGCTTCCTGGCTGCCATAATCGTGCGGCTGGTAGTTGGTGTTTTCCTGTGGATTGCTGCGGATGAGCTGCGTTTTCCGCAGGTCATGCGCATTATCGCCGCGATCAGTATCTTTGCGGCAGTAGGAATTCTGTTTATGGGGCGTGAACGCCTCGACAGCCTTATCGACTGGTGGCTTTCCCGGCCGGACAGCTTGCTTCGCCTGTCTGCCTTGTTTGCGGCCACCTTCGGCGGCTTCCTGATTTACGTCGCAGTCTGATGCAATTACTACGATGCGGCCCATTCATTCGAAAAAGGAATCGATCATGCACGGACTAATGATGAACACGCCCCTGCTCATTTCCTCGATCGCAGAACATGCAGCAAGATTTCACGGTGATCGTGAAATCGTCTCTGTGACGGCGGACAACCCGCGTCATCGCTATACGTTTCGCGATGCAATCGGCCGCTCGAAGCAGCTCGCGAATGCGCTCGACAAGCTGGGTCTCAAATACGGTGACCGCGTTGCTACGATCGCCTGGAATGATTATCGCCACCTGGAAGCCTACTACGCGATAAGCGGTGCAGGCTACGTTTGCCACACGATTAACCCGCGCCTGTTTCCGGAGCAGCTAGTTTTCATTATTAATCACGCCGAAGACCGCTGGGTCTTCACAGACGTGATGTTCGTGCCTCTGCTTGAGAAAATACTGCCGCAGATAGCTGGCGTCGAGGGTTTCGTGATCATGACGGACGAGGCGCATATGCCGGAGACGTCACTGCCGAACGCCCGCTGCTATGAGACGCTGATTGGCTCGGAGTCCTCTGACTATGACTGGCCTGAACTCGACGAGTGTTCGGCATCGGCGCTCTGCTATACGTCGGGCACAACCGGGGATCCCAAGGGCGTGCTCTACGATCATCGCTCAACGGTATTGCATGCCTACGCGGCACCGGCCCCCGACATCATGGACCTGTCCAGCACCGACTGCGTATTGCCCGTCGTACCACTGTTCCATGTCAATGCGTGGGGGATTCCCTATGCGACCCTGATGGTCGGCGCAAAAATTGTCTTTCCCGGGCCGAAGATGGGCGATGGCGCGGCGCTTTATGAGCTTATGGATACTGAAAACGTCACCATCGCTCTGGGCGTGCCAACCGTATGGCTTGCCCTGCTGCAATACTGCGCCAGCGCGGGCAAGCGACTCGATAAATTGACGCGCTCGATCGTTGGCGGTGCCGCGGTGCCGCGCTCGATGGTCGAGGAATTCCGCGACAAGCATGGCGTCGAGATTCGCCAGGGCTGGGGAATGACAGAAATGAGTCCCCTGGGTACCTGTAACTCGCTTAAGGCCGGACTCGAATCGTTGTCTGACGACGAGAAACTCGACCTCGCAACCAAGGCCGGACGCGGCATCTTTGGCTGCGAGCTGCGTATCGTAGACGACGAAGGTCGGGAATTGCCCTGGGACGGCGTTGCCTACGGCGCGCTACAGGTGCGCGGCCCCTGGATTTGCAGTGATTACTTCAGGCTCGAGGGCAGCGCGGGCACACACACTGAGGACGGCTGGTTCGATACTGGCGACGTCGCGACGATCGATACCCAGGGCTACATGGCGATCACCGATCGCACCAAGGACGTTATCAAGTCGGGTGGCGAGTGGATCAGCTCCATCGAGCTCGAGAATACGGCCATGGGTCATCCGGCCGTTGCCGAAGCAGCTGTAATCGGTGTTGCCCATCCCAAGTGGACCGAGCGCCCCCTGCTGGTTGTCGTGCGTGCCGAAGGTCAGGGTGTCGGCAAGGATGAGTTGCTCAAATACTTCGACGGCAAAGTGGCCGCCTGGTGGATACCGAATGACGTGATATTTGTCGATGAATTGCCGCACACGGCGACCGGCAAGATCAAGAAGATTGAATTGCGCAAGCAATTCGCTGACTATGCATTTCCGGACTAGTATCGAAACAGAGTAACAATCCAAGGAACTAACATGGCCGGTCCCCCACGCCTCTACGGACTCAACGCACTTGTACTAAATGCCGCTGGCGGTATCAGCGAGGCCATCGCTCGCACGCTCGCCAAGCACGGCGCAGCGGTACTCGCGGTCGACTCGAAAAATAGTGGTGTTGTGCAGCACTATACTGCGGTCAAAGGCATCACGCCGATGGCGGCAGTGCTGGTTGACCCGGAGCGCATGCCAGGCGTGATCGAGAGCGCCGTCGAAAAGCTTGGCGGTATCGATATTCTGGTCAACGATTTTCCTTTGCAGCCGGAAACGCCGCTTGACCTGGTGGACGAGCAACTCGAACGCCTGCTGCGGTCCAGGGCGGCACTCACGATGGCCGCGTGCCGTGCCGCATCGCCCTACCTGCAAAAAAGCCCGCAGGGCCGCATAATCAATATCGGTTTTCTGCGCAGTTGTTTTACCAGAAATGGCGATGCCGCCTATACTCATGCGGAGCAGGACCTCGCGGACATGACTCGAGTGCTCGCCGCCGAAATGGGCGAGTTCGCGATCAACGTCAACTACATCCAACCCGGCGCCGTCATGACCCCGGAAAGCCGCGAAGTGTTTCGCAAGGACAACGCGCTGCGCGATCACTGCATCAGGGGCTCCGCGGCGCGTCGCCTGGGCGAGCCCGTCGACGTTGCCAAGGTTGCGCTGTTTCTCGCCAGCGATGATGCCGTTTTTGTCAGCGGCACAGGTATCGCAGTTGATGGTGGCCGCACGTACGCCGGCTGACCGGACAAGGACACCAGGATGCACCCGGTACTCGAAGACCTGATCGCGCTCCTCAAGCTTGAGCGCATTGAGGAAAACATTTTCCGTGGTGACAGTCGCGATATCGGCAGCGCGCAGGTATTTGGCGGCCAGGTCGTCGGTCAGGCATTGTCGGCGGCACAACACACGGTTGATGGCAGGGTAGCGCACTCGCTGCACGCGTATTTCCTGCGTCGTGGAGATATGACTGCGCCAATAATTTACGACGTCGACCGGGCACGCGATGGCGGTAGTTTTTCCAATCGACGCGTCGTTGCCATTCAGCATGGCCGACCTATTCTGAACCTGGCGGCGTCGTTTCAGATACTCGAAGACGGGCTCGATCACCAGGCGGAAATGCCTGATGTACCGCCGCCTGAAGGTCTGAAAGACCTGACGGAGGTCGCGGCGGATGTACTTGAAAAAATACCGACGAAACTGCGCCGCTTTATGACGGGCAAGCGCCCGTTCGAGTTTCGGCCCGTCGACCCTTTGAGCCTGGACAGGCGGAAAAAACTGCCGCCGAAGAAACAGGTCTGGATACGCGCCGTGGACCGCTTGCCCAACGATCAGGCGCTGCATCAGAATCTGCTCGCCTATGTTTCGGATTTCGAGTTGCTGGCCACTGCGACACTGCCGCACGGCCTTTCGTTTACTCGCCGCAACGTGATAATGGCGAGCCTGGATCACGCGCTTTGGTTTCACCGTGAATTCAGAATCGATGAATGGTTGCTGTACACGATGGACAGCCCAAACGCGTCCGGTGCACGCGGTTTTGCACGCGGCCAGCTGTTTACCGAAGAGGGCGTCCTTGTCGCCTCAACGTCTCAGGAAGGTCTGGTAAGGATGATTGATCCGAGTAGCGAGAAGCCTCGCTCCGATCCGCGTAAGCAGGCTTAGTGTCCTGTTTGATTAGTTTGCAAACTGTCAGCGTGTAGCACAAAGCGTGTGGCAAGGCGTGTTCTGCCGGCAATGGCCGGGTCCTTGCCAAAGGACGCAACGCAGCCACACGCTTTGTGCTACACGCCCTGCGGGAGCCGCCCACTGCAGCAGCCACGTCGTTGCATCCCTTGCCAAGGTCTCGACATTGGCGGCGGAATGCGCCTCGTTTCTGCTGCAGCGGGCGGCTCTGACATCATGCGAACTAATCAAACAGGACACGAGGTCTTCTCGCAAGTCAGTGCGCTTTGCCCTGGGCTGCAACAGCGGCAGCCGCTTTCGCGACAGCGTCCGGATCGCCCAGGAACTCGCGCGATATGGGCCTCAAGTCATCGTCGAGTTCGTAGGCCATGGGTATTCCCGTCGGAATGTTGAAGCCAGTGATTTCCTCGTCAGATACTTGATCGAGCATTTTCACCAGCGCCCGCAGGCTGTTGCCGTGTGCAGCAATCAGCACATTCTTCCCGGCCCGCAGGTCCGGCGCGATCACGTCGGTCCAGCAGGGTTTGACCCGTTCCAGTGTCAGCAACAGCGACTCTGCCCCAGGTAAATCGACGATGCCTTTGTAGCGCGGGTCGAAAGAGGGATGGCGTTCGTCGTCGGCCTCGAGGGGCGGTGGAGGGATATCGTAGCTGCGACGCCAGATATGAACCTGGTCTTCGCCGTACTTGGCCGCCGTTTCCGCTTTGTTGAGTCCCTGCAGCGCCCCGTAGTGGCGTTCGTTCAGCCGCCAGTCGCGCACCACCGGAATCCACATGAGATCCATCTCATCGAGCATGAGCCAAAGCGTGCGGATTGCGCGCTTGAGCACGGAGGTATAGGCAATATCAAACTCGAAACCGAGTTCCGACAGCAGTCGACCAGCATCGATCGCTTCCTGTATGCCTTTTTCCGTTAGATCGACGTCCGTCCAGCCTGTGAACAGGTTCTTCTTATTCCAGTCACTCTGACCGTGACGGCAGAGTATGAGCTTGCCAGCCATTGTTTCTCCGAATCATAAACGCCGAGGTTTGAATCGCTATCAGGTTGATATCAGGCTGCGCAGTTCCTTCGCGGCCACCGACAGCGTAGCAAAATCGATGTCACCGCGCAGTTTCATTTCTTCGATCATGTGAATGAAGCGCGCAACTTTTTCTTCACGTGCATTTAGCCATTTGTTGGCGACCTCTTCGGGATCCCGCTTGCTACGACTTGTCAACAGCAGCAGTGCAATGTCCCGCCGAATTCGGTAGAACTCATCGCGAAGGTTACTGCGCGCCATTGCCTGCCAGCGGCCGCTGACCTTGAGGTCCTCGGCATAGTTATGCAGCCAGTGCATGCCCAGGCCGTCGTTCAGCGTCGAGTACAGGCGAGCAGTATCAAGTACGTCCCGTTTGCGTTCTGCCGCAATGTCAGCAATATCGAGGGCGGCGCGCGTTACCAGTAGCAGGGACATCCGACCTGCGAGTTTTTCGGGCACGCCCATGGAAATCCAGGCTTGTAGTGCATAGTCATTGCGCACGCGGCTGGCTTTGGAGATGTACGTAGCCGAACGTGTGTAAATACTGGCCATTCCGTCCTTGAGTCGTTCCACGGATTTAACGATCTGCAATTCATCATTGAAATGTTCGATCAGCCAATAGCAGGTATGACGCAGTATTCGGCTCACCTCGAACATCATTTCAAGCTGTGCACTGGCTGGAATCTTGTGGTCCAGGGACTCGATCGTGCGCAGCAGCGGTGTGGCGCGGCAGATGATCCGCGCGACTTCGTACGCGCGAGCGATCGTTACGATTTTGGCGCCCGTATCGACCTGCACGCGTTTGACGAACGCTGGACCCATGCGATTGACCAGCGCGTTCGAGATTAATGTCGCGAGTATCTGTCGGCTAAGGCGGTGGCCGGGAATCAGGCCTAAATAGCGGCGCCGGAGTACCGGCGGGAAATACCGCTGCGGGTCGATTTGCAGGAAATCCTCGAGGGTATCTTTGGAGTCGATAAGACCCTGATAGAGGTCAATTTTTGCGTAGCTCAGTACGACGGCGAGTTCCGGTCGCGTAAAGCCCTGTTTGCGGCTACGACGATCTTCAATTTCCGTCTCATGGGGAAGATACTCGAGGTCGCGATTCAGCAGGCCGGTACGTTCGAGCGATGCGATCAGCCGTGCGGTTTCGTCGATGCGAGCCACGGAAAGCCTCTCGCTCATACTAATTGCCTGTGTCTGCAGGTAGTTGTTCCTGAGCACGAGACTCGCAACATCGTCGGTCATCGAGGCAAGCAACTCATCGCGTTTCTTGCGTGACAGGCCTTTTTTCTTGGCGGCGTCGCTCAGCAAGATCTTGATATTGACCTCGCGGTCAGAACAATCGACACCGCCGGAGTTATCAATGAAATCGGTATTGATGCGGCCGCCGCGCTGGCTGAATTCGACCCGAGCGCGCTGCGTGAATCCCAGGTTGCCGCCCTCACCGATGACCTTGCAGCGCAATTCGTCGGCGTCGACCCGCACTGTGTCGTTGCTTCTGTCGCCAACGTCCGAATGGCCCTCGCTACTCGATTTCGCGTAGGTCCCGATGCCTCCATTCCATAGCAGGTCAACGGGCATCTTGAGAATGGCGCGAATCAGCTTGTCCGGCTGCAGCGACGGCTCGCTGATGTCGAGAAGCTTTCGCACTTCATTACTCAGGCGGATGGTTTTCGCCTGGCGTGAGAAGACGCCGCCGCCCTTGGAAATCAGTGATTCGTCGTAATCATCCCAGGTCGACCCGGGCTTGCGAAACAGGCGTTTTCGCTCGCGGAAACTCGCCGCCATATCGGGATCCGGGTCGAGAAATATGCGCCTGTGGTTGAATGCAGCGACCAACCTGATCTTTTTCGACAACAGCATGCCATTGCCGAACACGTCGCCGCTCATGTCGCCGACTCCGGCTACCGTAAACGGCTGTTTCTGGATGTTCACACCCAGCTCGTGGAAGTGGCGCTTGACGGCCTCCCAGGCGCCGCGCGCTGTGATGCCCATCCCTTTGTGGTCGTAACCTGCCGAGCCGCCGGAGGCGAACGCGTCGTCGAGCCAGAAGCCGTATTCGGCCGAAATACTATTGGCGATATCCGAAAATGTAGCGGTGCCCTTGTCGGCGGCCACGAACGGTCGTCGACAGGTGCGCGCTTCGGAAAGAAGCCGCCCTTGGCGCCTGTGGGAACGATTACGGTATTTTTCACAACCTGCGCTTTCATCAAGCCGAGGACCTCGGTGCGGAAGTCTTCACGCCGATCCGACCAGCGCAACCCACCTCGAGCGATGTCACCATTTCTCAAATGCACGCCCTCGACCTCGGGCGAATAGACGAATACTTCGAATTGCGGTCGCGGCAATGGAATCTCGGGAAGGCGAGCAGGATCGAGCTTGATCGATATATAGGGTTTTGGCGCATCCGTGCCGTCGATGGTCTGAAAGTAATTGCTGCGCAAAGTCGCATCGATGCCACCGGCGAAAGCCGTGAGAATACGATCTTCGTCAACGTTGCGCGCCCTGGAGACACCACGCTTGACCTGCGCGCCGATTTCTTTCAATTCGCGATCGCGTTTCCTGTTTGAAAGGTCCGGGTCAAACTGCACTTCGAACTGCCCTCCATGTAGGCCTGGCTGAACGGTACTCTCAATTGCAAAATATGCTTGGCATAGCAGCGCAGGAGCGCCGTCTGCCGCCAGTCGAGGCCCGCGCTGACCACTAGCCGATTCAGGCCGTCATTTTCTGCATCGCCGTGCAGCACGGCGAGAAAACAATGTTCGAATCGTTTCGAGACCGCCTCAATATCAACCGCCGCATCGCTTTCATGGCGAAGATGAAAATCCTGGATCCAGAAACACTCGCCTGACTTCAGGTTCACTTCGTACGGGTGCTCTGTATAGACGTCAACGCCCATGAACTCGAGCACGGGCAGTGCTTCCGACAGCACGATGGGCTCGTTCCTGCTGTAAATCATGAAGTGCATGTGGCCCGGTGCTGAATCCCGCGGAACATAGAGGCTAACGGCCCGCGGAATTTCATCGCGCAACATGGTATCGATCTGCTGCACATCGGAACACGCTTCCCTGGGCGCGGTGTCTTCCTGGAATCCGGCCGGGAATACGTCGCGGAAGGCACGATAGAGTCTGGCTCCCTCATCCGGACCAAACCGAATCAGAAGTTCGTCACGTAGCCGGTCGGACCAGGTGATGACGAGATCGGCTATCTGCTCTTCGATACGGTGAATACTGATGCGCGGGCGCTCACCCTCGGGTGTGCGCACGATCAAATGCACTCGTGCGAGCGCCGAGTCAGAAATCTGCACGGATGAGTCGACGGAAACTCCGCCGAAGACTTCGAGCAATAGTGCTTCGACTCGTCTTCTGATCGCTGTCGTGTACTTTTCGCGCGGTATGTAAACAAGACATGAAAAAAAGCGCCGGAACGGGTCCCTGCGCAGGAACAACTTGACGCGTTGGCGATCCTGCAGGTTCAGAATGCCAATGGTCGTTCGAGCCAGGTCTTGCACGGAACTTTGAAAGAGTTCTTCACGAGGATAGGTATTGATTATGTGCAGCAGCGCCTTGCCGCGATGTCCGGATGCATTAACGTGCGCGCGCTCGAATATCTTTTGAACCTTATGCCGCAGCAAAGGGATATTTTGCGGATCTTCGCTGTAGGCCACCGACGTAAGCAGGCCGATAAAACGACGTTCACCGATCGCGTTGCCGTCATCGTCGTAGACTTTGACACCAACGTAGTCGAGGAACGCGGGCCGATGAATCGTGGAGCGTGAATTAGCCTTGGTCAGGATCAGCCAATCGCGGGAACGTGTCAGGCGCCGCATTTCATCGGTGAGCTCAATGCCCTTCGTGCCGCGATCGTCGCGGCTCAAAATTCCGAGTCCGGAACCTTTTACGGCATTCAGGAATACACGCTTGCCGCGTTTCGAGAGCGCATACTCACGATAACCGAGGAACGTAAAATGTTCGTCCTCCATCCATTCGAGAAACGCCTTGCTTTCGGGTCGCAGCAGGGGGTCAACCCCCGTTGGGCCCTTATCGAGCAGAGCGACCGTCTCAAGCATGCGCTGCCGCATTTCTCTCCAATCGCGAACGGCCAGCCGCACATCGGTAAGAACTTTGTTAATTTCCTGTCGCAGGCGTTTTGATTCGCCCGCATCGGTTTCGCGGTCGATAGCAAAGCGCACAAACGATTCGGCGCTCGCCGATTTGTCTTTTGCGGCCATCACAGCCTCAATCTGACCATTTTTGTCACGATTAACGAAAATGATCGGGTGCACCGTGATGTGCACGATCATGCTATGGCGATTTATTGCCGCAGCCACCGAGTCAACAAGAAATGGCATGTCGTCATTGACCATTTCCACAAATGTGAACGCCGACTCATAGCCATGCTCTTTTTCGGTCGGATTGAATATTCGAACCAGCGCCTGGCCTTTACGACGTTTGGCCCCGAAATCGAGATGATCGATAGCCACTCGTGCCATGGTCTGCTCTGACCGACCCTGCAGATCTTCGACCGGAACGTTGGCAAAGTACTGTTGAAGGTAGCGCCTGATCTGTTTTCGGCTTTTTATTGTGCGCGATTTGACAGGTGATGCGACGATTGCATCGACAATCACTTGCCTGATGTCTCCGCCCCGACGGTTTTCGTTTGATGTCACTGCTTTGCTCCGCCGGAAATGCCGGCCTGACAGGTCTACGTAAAAGGCGCACTATTTGCTTATGGCTGGAGTTTGGGTGGCCTGGAGAAACGCCCCGCATTATACAGTAATTGCATCTGCAACAAATTTTTCGGATGCGTCGAATCGAGACTCAAATGGCCTACAATGAACCACCATGATTGGGTCACGAATCTACCCCGATGAATAAACGCGAACTTGAGCGCTCGATCCATACCGACCTGTCGCGGGATGACGACTACACCGGCTATTTGCGGCTCGATCAGCTACTGACGGCACAGATACCGCTCAGCGAGCCGCCGCACCATGACGAGATGTTGTTCATCATTCAGCACCAGGTTGCTGAGCTCTGGATCAAGCTCGTCATTCATGAGATCGGCGGCGCGATACGGCATATGCAAGACGACAGGCTGGCACCGGCCATCAAGAATCTAGCGCGTGTGCGGCATGTCCAGAACCAGCTGTACAACCAGTGGAAGGTGCTGGATACGCTCACGCCCAGCGAATACGGCGAATTTCGGCACGTCTTTGGCAAAGCATCCGGTCTGCAGTCGGCCCAGTACCGCATTCTCGAATTCAGGCTCGGCAACAAGAGCAGGTCGACGATGCGCGTGTACGAGCACCAGCCCGAGTGGCACGCGCGACTGCTTGCCGCTTTGGAATCACCGAGTCTCTACGAGGAGTTCCTGATGCATCTTGCACGTCAGGGCATGGCGGTACCCCGGCGCGTACTCGATCGCGACTTCAGCGAGGTTCGGGCCGAGGAATCTGCGGTCGTCGACGTGCTGCGTGAAATCTACGAGAACCGTGCGTTGCATTGGGAGCGCTATGAAACCTGCGAAGCGCTGATGGACATCAGTAACAACTTCCAGTTCTGGCGATTTCACCACATGAAAACCGTCGAGCGGATCATCGGCCACAAGCGGGGTAGCGGTGGTTCATCGGGTGTGCCGTTTCTCAAGAAGGCACTGGATATCGAGTTCTTCCCCGAATTATTGCGGGTTCGCACCGAGATCGGCGGGCAAGACGGCGACTGATCAGGGATTTCCCAGTACGCGTGCCCGCGTCAGCAAGCGATCCATGATCGTTTTGAGCGTTTCGGTCTCATCCGGGCTCAGCCCCTCCAGCAGGTCGCGTTCGAACCGCAGCGCGAGCGGTGCGATTTCGTTGTGTACGCGGCGACCTTCTTCGGACAGGTTCAGGATCGAGCGGCGCCGGTCGGCATCGGCAAACTTCCGATCGATGCGACCGCTTTTCACGAGCTTGGTCACGGCGCGACTAACCGCAACCTTGTCCATGAGCGTGCGCTCGGCGACCTCTACTGCCGACAATCCGGGGAATCGACCCAGAATGGCGATGACGCGCCATTCGGGTATCGATAAACCAAATCGCTTCTCGTAGGCCTGGGCAATTCGGGTGCTTACGGTGTTGGACAGGATCGAAAGCCGGTAGGGGAGGAAGTCCTCAAGTATCAGTTCTTTGTCCATAGCGCCCAATTTATCACGCGAGGTGGGGCAGGGCGAGATACTCGTTGGATTGCATTTCGATCAGGCGGCTTACGGTTCGCTCAAACTCGAACGCCAGTCGATTTCCCTGGTACAGCGATTTCACATCGGCGTCTGCGGACAGAATCAGCTTCACTCGCCGGTCGTAGAATTCGTCTACGAGCGCGATGAATCGTCGCGCCTGATTTTCGAGTGTCGCGTCGAATCGAGGGACAGCAGAGACGATGACAGAAGGATACCAGCGCGCGATTTCTATGTAATCGGCCTGGCTACGAGGGCCATCGCAGATGTCGTCAAACCGAAACCACGCGATGCCCTTTGCACACTTGTGAGCTCGAATCTTGCGTCCGTAGACATCGAGATCCTGGTTTGACCTGATCTGGCTCGACGCCGACTCGTCGAAAAAGTATGAAAGTCTACCGAGCGCGTGAGCGTCGTCAGGATAAAGGTAGGTTCCCGCTTTTTGCAGCAGCCTCAGGCGATAGTCGATGTCACCGCCCATGTGTACGACAGCCGTGTGTTGATTCAGCAGCTCGATGGCCGGCAGGAAACGCTGTCGCTGCAGGCCGTCCTCATAAAGATCATCGGGCTTTGAATTGGAGGTCGCGACGAGCGTGACACCGCGGCGGAACAGACCGTCCAGCAGGCGTCCAAGTATCATCGCGTCACCAATGTCGCTGACGAAAAACTCATCGAAGCACAAAACACGAGTCTGGCGTGCAATGTCTGCCGCCACCTTGTCGAGCGGGTCCTCGACATTGCCCAGGGCTTTAAGGCGATCATGTACCTCGTGCATCATGCGATGAAAGTGCATGCGTTGTTTCGCTTTGATCGTTAGTGACTCGAAGAACAGGTCCATGAGAAAAGTTTTGCCGCGACCCACGCCGCCCCACAGGTACATGCCGCGTACGGTTGGCCCTTCCTCATCACGCCGACTCTTGAAAAGAGTGCGCCAGCCACCGCGGCGAGGAGCGCTCGCGGTGAGGCGCGCCTGCAGGTCCACGAGCCGCGCAATGATGTCTAACTGCGCCGGATCTTCGACATGGCCTTCACGGCGCAGGCTTTCCTCATAGGCTTCGCGAATGTTCAATCTACCTTCAATCCTGTATTTGCTGCGGTGGGGCCGCCCTGCAAGATTACCCTGCGCATTTATGGGCTGCCACAGAGGCTGTTAAGATACGCGATAACCCGAACGGGAGAAGCGGAGAAAATGTCGGAAGCGAACGAACGCGAATCAATGGAATTTGACGTGGTAGTTGTCGGCGGTGGACCCGCCGGGCTTGCTGCGGCATGCCGCTTATTGCAGCTCGACGCAAGCCTGTCCGTCGTCGTCGTTGAGAAAGGTTCCGAAATCGGGGCACACATTTTGTCCGGTAACGTGTTCGAGCCGACGGGACTCAACGAGCTCTTTCCTGACTGGAAGGAAAAGGGCGCACCGGTAAAAACAGCCGTAAGCGGCGATCTCGTGCACTACCTGACCAGCGAATCGAAAGCGGTGCGGGTGCCCGGTCTTTTCCTGCCGAGGCCGATGCACAATGACGGTAACTACATTATTAGCCTGGGGCAGCTCTGCCAATGGCTGGGCGAGCAAGCTGAAGCGATGGGCGTAAACGTTTTTCCGGGCTTCGCGGCTTCGGAAGTGCTGTATGACGAGGATGGCAGAGTCACGGGTGTCGCGACCAGTGATATGGGTGTTGGCAAGGATGGCCAGAAAAAGAGTGCCTACCAGGCCGGCTACGAACTGACGGGCAAGTACACGATTTTCGCGGAGGGCGTACGCGGCAACCTGAGCGAGCAGGTCATGACGCGCTTCGATTTGCGCAAGGATGCCGATCCGCAGCACTACGGCATCGGCATCAAAGAAGTATGGGAAATCGACCCATCCAAACATGATGAAGGCCTGGTGGTTCACACAACCGGGTGGCCGCTCGACAATCATACCGAGGGCGGGGGCTTCCTCTACCACGCCGAGAATAACAAGGTACTCCTCGGCCTGATTATCGCCCTGAACTACAGGAATCCGCATCTTTCTACGTTTGACGAATTTCAGCGCTGGAAACTGCATCCGAAGATTCGTACCTATCTCGAAGGTGGCAAGCGTGTGGCGTACGGTGCGCGGGCTGTCAACAAGGGCGGTCTGCAGTCGCTGCCGAAACTCGCGTTTCCCGGCGGCATGCTGGTCGGCTGCGGAGCCGGCTTTCTAAACGGTGTGAAGATCAAAGGTGCGCATACCGCTATCAAAACCGGGATGCTGGCTGCCGAGAGTGTTCACAAGGCCTTTTCCTCGGGCGATGCCGGCCAGTCGGAACTCGCAGACTTCGAGGCGAGTGTAAAAGCATCCTGGGTACACAAGGAACTGCACAAGGGACGCAACTTCGGACCCGGACTGCATAAACTCGGTGTCTTCTGGGGGGCAGCGTTTGCGTTTATCGACCAGAATATTTTTTTCGGCAAGCTGCCGTTTACCTGGCGCAACAAAGATCCGGATCATGAGTCGCTGGATAAAGCATCGGATGCTGAGCCGATCGATTATCCGAAACCCGATGGTGTCATCACGTTCGACAAGCTGTCGTCAGTATTCCTGTCCAGTACCAACCACGAAGAGGATCAGCCCTCGCATCTGAAGCTGAAAGACGCTTCAGTGCCGATAAGCTACAACCTGCCGAACTATGATGAACCGGCACAACGATATTGCCCGGCTGGCGTCTACGAAATCGTGGAAGTCAGTGGCGAGAAGCAATTCCAGATCAATGCCGCCAACTGCGTGCACTGCAAAACCTGTGAGATCAAGGATCCGGCGCAGAACATCATCTGGGATGTGCCCGAAGGCGGCGGCGGACCGAATTACGCGAACATGTAGTCCAACCGCACCACCCACAGCCACCACCTACCACACCCACCACGGTGGCGATCACGGGGAGATCTTGCTTGCTCGCGCTGACGCGATGTCGCTGCGCAAGACATCCCCGCACTCACCACCTCAGTCCGCAACGTCCGCCTGCCTCACGTAGCACGATGGGGCAGCGGCGGTGAGCGCCGGGGTGGTTTCCCTTTAGGAGGCCGCCTCAGCAGCCGACAACCCAAGCGGTCTGGCGACCGCCGCTATCGCTTCGCGCCCTGGGGGCGCTCCTACAGACACACGATTTGGCCGCGGCGGCGAGTGCGGGGATGTCTTGCGAAGCGACGTTGCGCAGCTGGAGCGAGGAAGATCTCCCCGCACTCGCCGCCGCAGTCAGTTTGGTCGTTGGGTGGTAGTCGGTTGGTAGCCTACTTCGGTTGCATGCGGATCGCGCCGTCGACTCTTATCGTCTCGCCGTTGACCATCGTGTTCCCGTAGATAAACGCCACGGTATCCGCATACTCCTCGGGTCGGCCGAGCCGAGGTGGAAACGGCACCTGCTTGCCGAGGGATTCCTGCACCTCTTCAGGCATGCCGGCCATCATCGGTGTCATGAAAATGCCGGGTGCGATTGTATTGACCCGAATGCCGAACTGCGCAAACTCGCGAGCCAGTGGCAACATCATGCCGACGACGCCGCCCTTGGACGCCGAATAGGCCGCCTGGCCTATCTGGCCCTCGAATGCGGCGATCGACGCGGTGCTGATAACGACACCTCGTTCGCCATTCTCGTTGGCATCATTGAGCTGCATCACGGCCGCCGCTTCCTTGGTCACGTTGTAGGAGCCGACAAGGTTGACCTGGATTACCCGGTTAAAATTTTCGGATGGCCAGGGTCCTTCGCGACCAAGCGTGCGACCGGCCGTAGCGATGCCGGCACAGTTTACCGCCAGCGTGATTCCGCCCATGAAATCGTCGGCCGCCTGGATCGCGGCTTTGACCGAGTCTTCACTCGAGACATCTGTATTGACGAACCGGGCATCCACGCCGAGTTTCGCAGAGGCAGCTTCACCGTGTTCGTCGTTGATGTCGAGAATAACGACCTGGCCGCCAGCCTTGATTACTCGCTCGGCTGTTGCCAGCCCGAGCCCGGACGCGCCGCCGGTAATGACGGCTTTGGCACTGGATAACTGCATTCGGTGTCCCCTTTATTCGATTTCGAGAGCGATGGCGGTGGCTTCGCCACCACCGATACATAGTGATGCGATGCCGCGCTTCAGTTTGCGGGCGCGCAGTGCGTGCAGCAGCGTCACGATGATTCTTGCGCCGCTGGCGCCGATCGGATGGCCCAGCGCGCAGGCGCCGCCGTTGACATTGACCTTGGCGTGATCCAGTCCCAGGTCGTTGATGGCGGCCATCGTGACGCACGCGAATGCCTCATTAATTTCGTAGAGATCCACGTGATCGGGGTCCCAGCCGAGCTGCTCGTGTAAGGCCTTGATTGCAAAAATGGGGGCCGTCGTGAACCACTCGGGCGCATGTGCAAAACCCGAATGGCCGGCAACTGTGGCGAGGGGCTTCAGACCGTGTCGCTCCGCCTCGCTGGCACTCATCAGAATAAGTGCCGCGGCGCCGTCCGAGATGGACGATGAACTGGCGGCTGTGACGGTGCCGTCTTTCGCAAACGCAGGCCGCATTGTCGGAATCTTCTCGAGATTTGCAGAGGCCGGCCCGTCATCTTCGCTAACGGTCACATCGCCCTTGCGCGTTGTCATCGTTACGGGCGCGATTTCTGCTTTGAATGCGCCACTCGAGACGGCATCGCGAGACCTCGTTACCGATTCGATCGCGAAGCGGTCCTGATCTTCGCGGCTGAATTTGTACTTCTTTGCCGTGACCTCGGCGAAGTGGCCCATCATGTTGCCGTCGAAAGGACTTTGCAGCCCGTCGAAGAACATGTGGTCGAGCACCTCCTGGTGGCCCATGCGGTAGCCGCTGCGTGCTTTGGGCAAAAGGTAGGGCGCGTTTGTCATGGATTCCATGCCACCCGCCAAAACGACCGACGCGCTGCCGACCTTGATCAGGTCATGCGCCAGCATCGTGGCCTTCATGCCCGAGCCGCAGACTTTGTTCAACGTCGTACAACCGGCGCTCAGTGGAATAGCGGCGGCGAGCGCCGCCTGACGGGCAGGTGCCTGGCCGAGGCCCGCCGGCAGCACGCATCCGAGGATAACCTCGCCGATCGTGCCTGCATCCGTGCCCGATTCCTCGAGACAGGCTGTTATCGCCGTCGCTGCGAGTGCCGGGCTTTGTGCATCGGACAGCGAGCCCTGGAAAGCGCCGAGCGGTGTACGTTTGGCCGCGACAATGACGATCGAGTCAGAACTCATTTTTCATCTCCAAAGGACAGAGGGCCGCCTGCGAGACGGATCGGTACTTTCCTGCAAATAGTGTCGCGACGCAATACTACGGATTAGTTAGTCGAGTCCTCTTCGGCACCGCTGGCCTGGTGCAAGAGGTCGGGTTCGTCCAGGACTTCGAGAATGCGTTGCCTGGCGGCTTCGGCCAGCCTGCGGTTATCGGAAAAGTCCGGGTCGCCCGGTGCGATAGCGGGCAGGATCTGGATTGTCAGCGGTACTGGCCAGGGCAGATGTCGGCCTGACGGCAACATTTCGCGGGTTCCCATGATTGCGATTGGCACAACCGGCAGTGCGCCCCGGATCGCTGCGACAAAAGCGCCAGGCCGGAAGCGACCAACGCCGGCTTGTTTGCGAAACGTGCCTTCCGGAAAGAAGGCCAGCGATTCGCCACCCCGGGCAGCTTTGACGATGCGTCGCGCGTCGCGCGTGCTGCCCGATTGCTCGCTGCGTTCGACGAATTTGCCGCCGGAGCGCCGCAACAGAAAATGAACGATGGGAATGTCTCGTAATTCGCCTTTGATCACGAAATTGAAACGGCCTGGCAGGTATCCTTTCAGCAATAGACCGTCGACGTAACTGGCGTGATTGGCCACTACCATGCAGTCTCCGGGAGGCAGGTTGTCCATGCCAATGACGTTGACCTTGACGCGCGGCATGACGAACACAGCCCTGCACGCCACGGCGGCAAGTTGTTGGCGCCGGGCAATCCCCGGAACGAGCAATGTGGACAGCAGAGCGAGCAGAACGGCCACGCCGAAGGACAGCCAGGCCAGGACTCCCCAGACGGCATAAAGGCTGCGTGTGACCCAGTTCACTTTATGTTAACGCCTTCAGTAATCTGTGACAGCGGTCACGCCCCCTGACGTGCATCGTCAGCATACTCAGAATCCTTGGAAAATCCGTCGCTTGGCAATGCTTTGGCTGTTCCGCCCGGCGCGACTGATACAACGATCCGATTTTCGGAACGGCGTATGCTAACAGTCTGCCGGCACGGTTGGGATAGACGCGGGCATTGCGGCAAAGGATTGCGCGACAATCAAGTTGGATGTTATGGGCAGTAGCAACAAGACAAGCAAGCCGGAATCGAAGACGGTGCAACGCTCGGCAGAGCTTGTCGATCGTTTTCTTGATGCCATCTGGATGGAGCGTGGCTTGTCCAAGAATACGCTGGGCGCCTACCGCGCCGACCTCATGACGCTGGGTCGCGGGCTGTCGGAGATCGACAAGTCGATCGAAATGGCCGAAAAGTCCGATTTGCTCGACTTTATCGCCAAGCGCGTTGAAAGCGGTGCGAAACCTCGTTCCACAGCCCGGCAATTGTCGAGCTTCCGTCGTTTTTTCCGGTACATCATGCGCGAGGGTATGCGGGGCACGGATCCGACGGCAGACATCGAGATGCCGCGAATCGGACGTTCTTTGCCGAAAACGCTGTCCGAGGATGAGGTCGATTCCCTGCTGAACGCACCGAATACCGACGAACCGCTGGGTCATCGCGACCGGGCGATGCTGGAATTGTTGTATGCGACCGGCCTGCGAGTCTCTGAACTGATCAACCTGCAGCAGTCACAGGTCAACTTCAACCAGGGCGTGCTGCGCATCGTCGGCAAGGGTGATCGTGAGCGCCTGATACCGCTGGGTGAGGAGTCGCAGCGCTGGCT
>CAMYLB010000039.1 GCA_947259145.1 uncultured Woeseiaceae bacterium | reverse complement strand
ATTGGACGGGCGTTTTGTGCATTCAGGGATTGTAGCACTTGGGGGATGGCGCGCCCGACAGGATTAGCGGCCGCTACGCGGCCCGCTTGTCGTCGCGCTGCGCGCTCCTCGGTGCGAACGCAGCCCTCTGGGCTGCAAGGTTCGAACCTGGCGGCCGGCGGAAAACAATAAAGGCCCCACGAGGGGGCCTTTTTGTTTTCTGGCGCGCCCGACAGGATTCGAACCTGTGACCCCTGCCTTCGGAGGGCAGTACTCTATCCAGCTGAGCTACGGGCGCGTTCTTTGGGCTGCGTATTCTACAATCAAATCAGCCGAAATGTCCTTTAGCGGGCTATCTCGTCGTCCAGTCCCGTCATCTCCCAGCGGCCAAGGGAGATCGCGATGCGGTGGGCGCGGCCTCGGTCGACTACATCATGTTCTCGGGTTACCTGTTACTGGGCGTAGCCTGGGCCGCCAGCGCTCGCGCAGCGTACAAGCGACTGGAACAGGGAACGAAGGAAGAGGCATTCTATCGTTCGAAAATACAGACCGCGGAGTTCTACTTTGCCAAGATCCTGCCTCGAACGACTTCGCTGCTGCAGACGATGTTGGCAGGTCCCGATTCGCTAATGAAAATCGACGAGGAACACTTCGTGTTCTGACGGCGGCTGGATAAACCATTTCTGTGTTCCGCGCCGCGCATAACAACGGGAATATCGAACCTAAGGTTCGAACCCTGTCGGGCACGCCAGTAAACGAAAGAACGTAGAAAAATCAGCAGCCATTTGGTCATGCGCAGACGCTAACCGGCTATCGAAAAAACTTTAACAAATTCAACACGGACGTATTTATACGAGGCACAGGGTGAGATCTCGCGTGCGTTACGGACTGACGTGTTTTAAGTGGCGGTCGAAAAAGTCCAGCATCTTCTTAAACGAAAACCGTGTCTGCGAAAGATTGTCCAAGTCCCAAGCGTGGCTGGCACCCGGCAACGTCACGAGTTCAAAGTTCTTGCCGTCATGAATTAGGCGGCTAGCGAGGTCGAGCGAATCACCGTAAAGGACGACGACATCGGCGTTGCCATGAATTATCATCAACGGGTCCTCAAGTCCCTCCGTATGCTGCTGCGCTGATTGACGCGCATAGCGCACGAAGCTGTCGTGCACTGTCCGTCCGAGAGTCCACATCTGGCCGGGGTAGGCATGCCAGACATTCGATGCCGGTGCTCCGGCAATGCCAGCCGCATACAGGCCAGGCTTCTTAAACAATGACATCAAGGTCATCAGGCCACCGTAACTCGATCCCCAAATTCCAACGCGCTCCGGGTCGGCGTATCCTTCCGCCACCATGTAGCGCACGCCACTCTCAAGATCGTCTATGTCAATATTGCCGTACAGGCCTTTAACCAGCCTTTGACGATGGACCTTCCCCTGCCCCCAACTGCCGGCGACATTGACGTTAAGAACGATGTAACCGCGGTTCGCCAAAATTTGATCGAGTCCCCACGTCGGGTGGGAGGTGCGCCCACCCCATTGCTGGCGTACTGAATCTGAATAGACAGATCCCACAATCATCGGGTAGCGCCGATTCCCGTCAAAATTCGGTGGAAGGGTTACACGCGCGACCAACTCACTGCCGTCAACATGGCTCGCGAATTTCGGATAATGCGTCTCCGCCCAGGCATAACTTGAAAATTCAACCAGCGGCGAGTTTGTTATTCGAGTCTCACTAACCTCTCCGACAAGGCTCGTCTGGTAGAGATCCGGCGGCAACGTATCGTTTGAGATGATGTCTGCCGCCTGCTGAAAGTCTGGCGAAAAAACCGCTGTATGCGTACCGGATAAACGACCGACCTGTTCAACCGATCCGCCGGCAAGCGGAACACGATACAGCTGCCGTTCGCCCACGTGAGAGCGATTGGCGAGAAAATAGACGCGCCGATTCGCCGCATCGACTGTAAAGCCGGCGACCTCCCATTCCCCACTGGTTAACCCACGCGGTTTAGCACGCGGACTTTGTTTGTGGTACAGGTGATACCAGCCGTTCCGGTCACTCAAGATTATCAGGCCACGATCATCGGGAGCCCACGCGGCCGACCAGGCAGGATTCACCTGGTGGCTTTCTTTCTCGGTGTAGAACAACGTCGCCGCGCCACTCACCGTGTCATAGGTGCGGATGGAACGGTTCTCGAGGAAAAAATCGCTGCTATCGACCATCAGCGACTTGCCGCTTGACGACCAGGCCACGGTATAGACAGGATGCTCCGCAGGGTGTTCAAGCCATCGAAGTTCCCCTGACTCGACCTCGACGATGCCGATTCGTCGGCGCGTCGTCTGGTCGCCGGGAAACGCTCGTGTCAGAGCCAATACTCTGTCCTCTCCATTTGCGTAGTACGGAAATTCACGATATGGAACGCTGCTGTCGTCAGCGAGCACGATGGCCAGACGCTGACCATCCGCAGACCAAGTGTAATGCTCGACGTATTGACGCTTGAAGTCCTTACTGAAAACTCGTTTGCCTGCCTCTGCCGGGTCACCCGCGTCGATTTCCAAAATCCAAAGTTCGCCATCGCGAACAAACGCCAGATGGCCTGCCGATGATACCGTTAGTTGAGTTTCCACGGCCGCGGTCTCGGTCAGTCTCCGTAGTATCCCCGCCGCCGTTTGATGATATAGATCGCCATGGAGCGTATAGATAAACCCTCCATCATTGTCCCACGCGAACTGCGCAATTCCGCGCGCACCTTCCTTTGTCCGTGAATGGCCCGCAAGTGAGGTCCGACGCTGGAGTGAATCGGAATCGAGGTCGTAAGACCATATGTCCCGGAAATCATAACCCTCGTCATTCCATAGAAAAGCAACCGTTCGACCGTCGCCTCGCCAGGCCGGCGCAGTAGGAGATGTGCCGGGGAGATGCGGAAGCGTATAGAAATTCTCGATACTAAAATCGGCTTCGCTCGCCGATATCGCAGCTTGTGCTGGCGCAGCCATCAGTTGTATCCACAGCAACAGCAGTCCCAGTAATTGCAGCCCACGACGCAGACTAGCTACCGCGATACTCCGTTTTCTTATCCGCAGTAGAAGATTCTCGAATGCAAGATCTCGGCGCGATCGAAGGGCCGAATATGGCGATATTGGAAAAATAGATAGCGTCTTTGTCATTCTCGAACGCTAACTGATTTTTTAGAAAAGTCCAACGAAATCAATACGGACGATTTAACGGGAGGCACAGCACGATTCTCAGGGAAAGATATTACCGCGGTGCGGTGTTTTTACCGTTGCGAGGTGTAGACAAAAAACCAAAAACCGCTAAGTGATTAATTTTCCTAACAAAATTTTAGCTCGAAAGGATTGGTCAGAATCGCCCCTAAGCTATTAGGAGATCTCCGACCGGTCGGAGCTAAAGCTCCTCCACCCAAATCGCATGCGATTTGTCGAACAACGTCCGCCTCCTTTAGCGGGCTATCTCGTCGTCCAGTCCCGTCATCTCCCAGCGGCCAAGGGAGATCGGGATGCTATCGATCGCATTAAGCCGGTCGAAGAATTCTCTTAGCTCGAATTCCTCACCGCGCTCTTCAACCTGCCTTGCGTAGTCGGCCAGCGTGCGCTCCAGAAGGTATTTGCCCGTAACGTAGCTCGTGCCGTAGCCGGGCTGTCGCAAGTACAGGTGTTGCTCAAAGATGAGCAACTCCTTTTCGGTTTTCATCCAGCCACGGGGCGTATGGTTCATGTGCACCTCCCCCGCTTCTTCCATCGTCATCTCATTGGCATGGGCGTACAGAGAACCGAGTCCGCGCGCCGCGCGTTGTGCGAGCAATATCCACACGAGTTCGCGCGAGCGCGGACTATCATCGTACAAACCCGCGTGCATGAACATCTCTTCAACGCCGGTTGCGGTGCCTTCGTTGCGGCTGTCAAAGATGTTGTACAGCAACGCGTCCTGGCGAACCGGGCTCTTGTGTGGCTCGAGGTCCATGCGCGCCAGTTCGATCCAGTGCCAGAAATGCGTGAACAGGGGCGCTGGATCATAGTGCGCGGTTATGACGAAAAAATTGCGTCGCTCTGCCGGCGTGAACGAACCAACCTGTGCACGCAGCGCCGGTTCCATGTAGTCCGTGATGGTCACCACGTCCTTTTCTTTCAGGAAACGCATGATGCGCTCGACCGCGTCTTCAGCCATCGCATCATAGTCTTCGGGCGTGCTCGCAGCATTCATCGGTGGCAGATCGCGGTTACGTTGCTCCTCGAGTTTCAGCGATGACCAGGCTCGCGCAAGCTCGCGCTCGAGTAAGCGAACCTCGTCTTCCCACGTCAGCGGCACGAGGTGCACGTTCTGCTGATACCACGTGTAATTTTCCTTACCGATACCGGACGGTCCTGTTTTTGAATCCGCCTCCGCTACCAGCCACGCTATGAGTTCGTCGGTTGCGACTTTTGACGCCTCTATGATGTCCCTGAGCTCATCGCTCGACCTGTCACCGAGCATGCCGTCGAGTTCGTCCAGGCTCGCTCGCTGCTGGCGAATGTCACGAATGCCGGTGATCCAGAGATCGCGTGCATTGCCGGTCAGGTTACGTTGCGCCTGCTTCATTAATAGCGGAATAACACTGAGTTCCGAGACCAGTCGATCCTGTTCCGTATCGCTGAGCGGGAAGTCATAGGTCCACAGTTCCACAAGCGCATGGTGTGTTGGTCCTTCATGTGCCGGGACATCACTCCGATAGGTCCAGATCGTGTTGTAAAAAGCGGGATCACGCACCCAGGGCTGCAGCACACGACGATTGAAGTCGTAGCCATTCATCTCAGCACGTACGAGATGCCAGTCGACTTGCTGAGGTACGGGCCAGTCGCCGATATCGACTTCGTCGAGGCGTGCGCGCAGTGCCAGGTAGTCGTCCTGGCGTGCGGTGAAACGCGCTGCGGTGTAGTCAGGCGCGCCATCAAGCAACGGCGGCGACTCAAACTCGCGCCAGTCCGCAAAGAGTTTCAGTAGAGCATCGTAATTCGTCTGTACTTCAGCGTTAGACATGTTTCCGGCCGTCAGGAGAACGGCCGCCACGAGTACGGCAGTAGTTTTTGAGTTCATCGTCCTGAGTCTACCCTACTTAGCAAAGCACCCGAGAGCCCTGCCTTCAGGAGGCAGGGGCCGGCGGCTAGCTGTTGTGCCGATGGGATATATGCGCGCCCACAAGACCTGCGACGAGAGTGGCAACGAAATAGGGGTCGAAGCGGTGACAGCCTAATCACTGTCAACGAGTTTCTGCAAGAACGCCGTATCCTTATCAACGACTTCCTTGTCAATCGTTTTGAACGGCTCGAACTTGCACGTCGTTGACACGGCGTCGCGTAACATGCCAAGAAATCGCGGCGCGGCAACCAACGCATAGCCCCGGCAGCTGCCGTCATGTGTCACTTTGCCAACACGCTCGGCAATCTGTTTGGCGAAGGTCATTGCAACGTGTTTTTTCGGGTCCGTTTTTTCTTTTGCCATCGTATGACGACCGGCGCCGAAGCTATCGTAGCTGCGACCGCCGCGGTCTGCGAGTAGTTCGCCTGTTTTCTTTCGACCCGCCGCATTATCGAGTGACAGCAGCTTCTGCAGCGGACCTCGCCTGGTTTTACGCGTGTAGATAATCGCGTGGGATTCGTCTGCGACGACAATCCAGTAGGTCTTTTCGGCACGGAGATTTGCATTTGCCATGGTCGCGCCTCCGGGTTAGTTGCCAGCCTCTACTATGAACCTGCAGACCACCGCTCTGCAACGCGTATATCTACCACCCTCGCTTACAGCTCCACCATCAACTTGCCCGTATTGCCGCCGGTAAACAGGAGGTTGATGCCCTCAATCGCGCTTTCCAGCCCACTCAGCGTGTGGGCGCGATACTTGAGCTTTCCGGCCTGGTAATAGGCCAGTAGTTTTACAGACATCGCCGGTACGTTATCCCAGTGATCGGGCATGGCAAAACCCGTGACTGTGAGGCGACGCCGGATCATGTTGATCCAGTTCGGGCCCGGTGACGGTTTGTCGGTATTGTAGTCGGCGATCATGCCGCAAACGACAATTCGTCCGTGCACGTTCATGCGACCGAACGTGATGTGTTGTACGGCACCGCCTGTATTCTCGAAATAAATATCAACACCGTCCGGCGTTGCGTCTTTGAGCTGGCGCGCCAGATCGTCGGACTTGTAGTTGATACCCTTGTCGAAACCGAGTTCGTCTTCGAGCCAGCGACACTTTTCATCGGTGCCCGCCGTGCCGACCACTCGCAGTCCTTCCGCTTTGGCGATCTGCCCTACCATCGACCCGACTGAACCGGCCGCGCCGGAAACCACGAGCGTTTCGCCGGCTTTGGGCTTTGCGATCTCCATCAGCCCCTGGTAAGCCGTCAATCCGGGCAGTGACAGTACGCAAAGCACCGCTTCGGCCGATACCTCTGGCGGTAATTTGTTCAGGCCTTGACCCTTGCTGACCGCATATTCGGTCCAGCCGATCATGCCCTGCACCCTGTCGCCGATCGAGAATCCCTTGTTCCTGGACTCAATCACCTCGGCGACGCCGCTCGACCGCATCACCTCCCCCAGCTCCACGGGCGGGATGTAACTGTTCCGGTCTTCCGTCATCCAGCCTTTCATCGCCGGGTCGAGCGACATGTGCGTCTGCTTGAGGAGCAACTCGCCATCCTTGAGCTGCGGCGTCTCAAGTGTCACCGTTTCAAAGAGATCTGGCGTGATATTAATGTTCGGTCGTTTGACGAGTTTGACGGCTTTGTATTGCATGATGATTTGATGTCCCGGCTGATTAGGTCGCTAACGGATAGTACAGGTAATTGTCGGTTGAAACTTTAAGGTCAGACTATGATCATAGGATTCTGGCTGGCACGCACTCTCAAAGGCAAAGCATGATCAAACGATTAATCGACCAGGTCGTTAGTGTAATAGCGACACCGCAACGCGCTGAATCCAGCGGTGAAGATCGTGAGGCCGCGCTGCGCCTCGCGACAGCCGTTCTGATGATCGATGTTGCTCGTGCCGATCATGTATTTGACGAAAGCGAATTCGACCGCATCCTGGAGCTCGTCCGTGCACACTTCAAGCTGGAGCCTGAAGATGCCGCGCAACTGGTTGTTGCCGCCAATGAGAGGTCTGATGAAGCTGTGTCTGCGTATGAGTTTACGCAGCTCCTGCACGAACACCTCAATGAGGAAGAGAAAGCGCGTATCGTTTCCTTACTCTGGCAGATTGCCTACGCCGATGGGCAGCTGGACAAATATGAGGACGCTTTCGTGCTCAAGATAAGCGACCTGCTGTATGTCAGTCGTGGACGTGTTATGCGCCTGAAAGACGACGCTAGAAAGAACGCCTAGCGATGCCTGACGACGTGAAATTTTTCATTAGCATTAACAATCACGAGACGGCTCCTTCATCAAGTACAGCATGCCCCGGTTTCTTGCCGCACGCATCCGCATCGCCGACAGCATCAGGAACAGCAGCGACAGGCATCCTATCGAGCCGCCTCCACTCTCTTCGGGCGGGCTGGTCACGACAGCACCTACGTTGACCTGACCGCTTGCGTTGTTGTTTGACGGTGCGCGATCTGTCTCGGCAGCACTGGCCGACAGCGAATAGGACTGGCTTCCCTCGCTTGTGCCGGTGATCCCCAGCTGCAGGACGTTGTTCGATTGTGCGGCCAGGCTGCTAGCCTGGCACGTCACTACGTTGTTATCGATACTGCAGCTACCCGGAATCCAGCTCGCACTATTAATATCGATGTCGGCATTTGGCGTTACCGTCAGCGTGACGTTTGTCGCCGCAATCGGAGAACGATTTTCAATGCTCGGGCGGATAGTCGCACTTGCATCGAGCGCAACCTGAGTTGTAGCTGCCGCGGCCGCCACCAGGTCGACAGCCGTGTTGACCGTGACCCGCACCGTCGCCTGGTTGTTGTTGCTATTGGCGTCCGTATCGGCCGTTATGCTCGCAACAAAATCGGCATTGCCGACGGCTGTCGTTTCGGCCGTAATAGTGACAGTTTCGCCAGACCCCGCAGCGATCGACCCAATCGCACAGCTTGCCGAGCCGGCGCCACTGGTACAGTTAGTACCGGCCGATGCCGACACCGAACTCAGGTTCACACCCGAAGGGATCGTCACGTCTACATTGACACCGCTGGCATCGTCCAAGCCGGTACTGTTCGCATCAAACGTTACGGTTACAGGATCTCCCAGGAGCACGGACGACGACTGGCTGGCAGCAACGATGGCGACGTCGGTACCAGGCATTGCGGAAATGCACGACGCGCGATTTATATCATCCTGCATCTCCGTGATGCTGCAGGAAGAAAATTCGTCGCTGCCGTTGATTCGCGTCGCCATCAGGAAATCGCCCGTTTCCGATTCGCACGCTGAGCCGCTGGTGCCGTCATGCGGCGCACCGAAATTGTGGCCGATCTCATGTGCAGCGATCAGGCTGTCCATCGTCACGCCGTGGGTACCCTGCGTAAGGCCCGCACCGAATTGCCGACTGCATAGCGCTGCCGTGTACGCAACGCCGACGGTGCTTGTGTCAAGGTTTCGGCCTGTGAACAGGTGCGTCAGTCCATTGGCATATTGCGCAGCCGTATCGAATCGATAGTCAGTCAGCTCATCCAGCAACAGGCCGGAATCTGATTCATCGCTGAAAGGATCATCGTTCGCTGCATAGGTATCGATGCGATTGACGTTGAGCTGCACACCAAGCTGCATGCTGAATATGCCGTCGACATTGTTCATGCGAGTCGTGATTGCCGCACCCGCACCCAATAGCTGGGCACTCGTAAATTCATAGTCGCCGATCACAGCTAAGTCGATTTGTGACGTCGCCCCGGAGGCCTGCGACGTGACGGGCGCTACCTCGGAGAGTACGGCCCTGGCCAGTTCACCGGCGTTTTTTGCCTGTCCGATTTCGGAACACCCCAGCATGCCGGGCGGGATTTGCAGATCGCTAAGGCGATAAATAAACGCATTTTCGATGCCCGTCGCTGCATCCCTTTCGACATCTATCGCCAGCAGTTCCACGCCATCCCAGAGCATGCCTCGAGGCACATCGTTGACGATGACGAGGCGAACCCACGAGTTCGGTACGCCGGCTATGTCACCGCGGTAGATTTCGTAACGGCCATCCAGGCGTTGACGCTGCACGGCATCGAGAAGGGTTCGGTTTATTTCGAGGTTGATATCAAAGCGTTTGCCGAAAGCATCGAAACGCATCGACCGGGCCGCCGCACCAGGCTTCTGCTGGTCGGGGGACGCCGCGTACGCCATCCGAAGTTGCTCAAGCGGCTCCTGGTAAAGGATCTTTATGCCGTCATTCGCCTGCGCGGTCGTCAGCAGCGATATCACGCCGACGAACACCGCCGCAACTCTCAACATGTAGGTTCGCATCCAAGCACCTGAACACTGGTTTTATCAGTGTTCCAGCTTTACAGAAAACCGGGTGACGGAACAGGGCAAGCGTCGTCGCTCATTGGCGACAGGGCCCGAAAAAGCGAGCGCTGGTTCTCACTTTCAGGAACTTCTCGCCGGACCGCCGAAAATTCGTCAGGAATCGGTGCGAGTCAACCTCAGGGCGCAATCCGGCGGTTTAGCGCTTTGCACGAAGGTGTCGTGCTGAGCGCCGTTCAACAAATAACGCTGTTTCGCGTGCACGACGACGAACCAGTCATCCAGGCGCAGATCCTTATCGGTGGTGAGCTGCAGACGTCCGGACGTTATCCGATAGGTGCCACTCTTCGGAAATTCAGGAAACGGTTTTACGATTATGCCGTCTTTATCGACGACGCGTTCATCAGTGAACTTGTGCCATTCGAAACGGCCGTCCTTCAGTTCGATCCTGTCGCCTGCATACGCAATGCAGGCGGGCTCGTAGAGTCCATCGTGACTGGCACACGCGGCCATCAGCAGCATAAAGACAATCAAAGCCGTACGAAAGATAGTCACGTTTCAGGTTCCTTCCGAATTGCGGTCAGATCGCGGCGAGTACCCGCTGCAGCTTTCCTTTAACCTCAACAGCCAGAGGCGCCACGCCGGGATCTTCGACCAGCGACAATACCTTTTGCGGATCCATGAAGTCCACATGCACTTTTCCGGCCGCGTCTTCGCGAACGAGCACGTTGCATGGTAATAACAAACCAATATCTTCCACCGCGGCGATCGCCTGGTACGCGAGCGCCGGATTACAGGCCCCTAGAATTCGATACGGCGGCATGTCCTTGTCGAGCTTCGCTTTCATCTTCGCCGCAACGTCGATATCCGATAGCACCCCGAACCCTTCTTTGTCGAGTTCCGCGGTAACCGTCTTGATCGCGTCATCGAATGACAGATCAACTGATTTACCAAATCCAAATTTCAAAAGTTGAATGACCCGGTCCGCCGGCCCATCGGCCAGAGCATAGAAAATGGTCTGTGATTCGCGGCGCGTCTTCACCAACCCTTGTCGGCGCAGCCGTGCCAGTTGTTGCGAAAGCGCCGACTGGCTCAGCGGAATGTTCTCATTGAGATCACTGACAGAGCGCTCGCCTTCGGCCAGCATGCACAGGATCATCAATCGGCTCTCATTGCCGAGTGCCTTCATCAGGCCGGCAGCGTCGGACGCATGGGCCTGCATCTGGCTTGCCGGCGGCAAGACAAGCGCCTGTTTTCGAGGTCTTTTTTCTTCAGGAGTCATAGCCGTCACCCGCCTTCGTGGCTGTAATACGACCAATATAGATGATACTAATTTAGTTGTCTATAAATTAGCATTTACTACTTTATCGGTATAGATGCTGGCGGGTAACTGTTCGTTGAGCACGGCAGAAAACGACACTCAAGCTGACCGGTAACGGCCGGCGACCGATGGCCGGCATCGTGAATTTCGAGCGGAATGTCTGATCGCAGTGTTTGCTCAATCATTGATGACGCTGCGGCTCGAAACACTCGCGGAAATGCGCTGATGAGATATAATCGGCGGCCTCAGCCGGACGCTCTGTCCGGCTGAACCTCCTTAAATCAAGCGCCGGAGCAATAAGTTGAGTCGGGATCAGAAGTTTTTCGATATGTACTCCCTCGTCATTGGCGGTCTTGCCGCGGTCGCGCTGGCGATCCTCGTGCTGGCAATGAAAATGTCGGACCTGACGCAGGGCGTTTACACGCGTGACGTCGGCGAGTATCAGGCTGCTGTTGGCGAGCGCATTCGCCCCGTGGGCCAGGTATACCTGCCCGGTGAGGAGTACAGTTCTCCAACACCGACGGTCAAAGCCGTGGCAGAACCCGAACCGGTCGCAGCGGCCCTGACCGGCCCACAGGTCTACAATTCGGCCTGCCTTGCGTGCCATGCCGCCGGCGTGGCCGGCGCCCCGGTTGTTGGTGACGCCGCGGCCTGGGCGCCGCGAATAGCCCAGGGTGTTGCCGTTCTCACAAAGCATGCCATAGAGGGTTACACCGGCTCGGCAGGCTACATGCCTGCGAAAGGTGGCCGCACGGATCTCTCGGATGCTGAGGTCGGGGACGCCGTCGAGTACATGGTGGGTCAGTCGCAATAGTTGCCCGTTCAGGGTCGGCGATCCAGGCAGCGCATCGATAAGGCCTCCGCCACATGCGGAGGCGTGATATTTGTCGCGTTCGCCAGATCAGCGATTGTTCGTGAAACCCGCAGCACCCGTTGATGCGCGCGTGCCGAGAGGTTGAACTGCTCGGCTGCATTCTCGAGCAGCGCCCAGCATTGATCGTCCGCGTCACAATGTTCCGCCATTTGTTCGCCTTCGAGCCGTGCATTGCTCGTGCCTGAGCGCTGCATTTGCACGCACCAGGCGCTTTTTATGCGGGCGGCGACCGTTGCACTGCTTTCACCATCCGCGCTGCCGGATCTCAGAACCGCCGTCGACGGGCGCGTGACTTCGACATGCAGGTCGATGCGATCGAGCAGCGGCCCTGAAATCTTGCCCCGGTAGCTCGCAACGCGATCGCCGCTGCAGCGACAGTCCGCCTGGTTGTCGCCGAGATAACCGCATGGACAGGGATTCATTGCGGCGATGAGTTGAAACTTCGCCGGGTATTCGGCCTGCCGTGCTGCGCGCGAAATCGTAATGGCGCCGGTTTCCATCGGTTCGCGCAGCACCTCCAGAACACTGCGGTTGAATTCAGGCAGCTCATCGAGAAACAGCACACCGTTGTGGGCTCGCGATACCTCGCCCGGCCGCGGCCCGGGTCCGCCACCCACCATGGCCGGGGCTGAAGCCGTGTGATGCGGCGCTCGAAACGGCCTGCGGCGCCAGTCGGACAATACGAGGGGCTTGCCGAGCACTGAATCAATCGCCGCGGCCTCGAGCGCCTCGGCTTCACTCATTGAGGGCAGTAGTCCCGGCATGCGCCGCGCCAGCATGCTCTTGCCGGTGCCCGGCGGACCGACAAATAGCAGGTTGTGGCCGCCGGCGGCCGCGACCTCCAGCGCACGCTTGGCGTGCTGCTGGCCTTTGACGTCGATCAGGTCGTTCTGCGCTTCTGCCCGTTCAGCCGGCACCGCCCGTTCGAGTAGCCGGATTGGCGCTCGCCCGCCGAGGTGCGCCGTAACTTCGAGTAACGACGCAGCGGGATAGACGTCTGCGCCTGCGAGGGACGCTTCAGCACGATTCTCCACAGGAATCACCACGGCACGGCCTGCTTCACATGCTTTTAATACGGCCGGCAACATGCCGGGCACGCTCCGCAACTCGCCGCTCAGTGCCAGTTCGCCATAGAACTCGAGATTGGCCAGCGCCGACTTCGGAAACTGTTTGCGAGCGGCGAGGATGCCAAGTGCGATGGCGAGATCGTAGCGGCCGCCGGTCTTGCGCATGTCGGCAGGACCGAGACTGATCGTGATGCGCTGCTGCGGGAATTCGAAGCCGGAGCTTAAGAGCCGCCATGCCGACGATCGTGAATGCCGGCAGTCCGCCAGAGAGAAACACCTCGATGGTGACCGGCGGCGCATCGATGCCGTACTGCGCGCGGCAATGCAGAATGGCAAGACTCAATGCGGTGGCCCTCCGTGGCCGTTGTTGCTGATCGCGCGCTGGCATTGTCCCCTTTATGGGGAGGCGGGCTCCTGGGCGTTCTTCGACTCGAATTGTTTGAGTCGGCTTTCAAGCGCTTCGAGCTTCTCTCTCGTCCTCGCGAGCACCGCTTCCTGCACCTCGAACTCCTCACGCGTGACGAGATCGAGCTTGCTCAATGACGTACGAAGGACCGAGCGGAAGTTGTTCTCCAGGTCATCGCGCACAGAGCGCAAGCCCTCAGGCATCGACTCCGCGAGTTTTCTTGCCAGGTTTTCAATGGATTCATCACTCATAGCCGCTTGATACCTGACAGGGACGCAAAACACCAGTCGGGTTCGACGTTCAACTGCGGAGTTTGAGTCCTTGCTCCCCAAAAAAGGGCAACGGGACCAAAACAGCGCGCCGAATTGGTGCGGGCCCGGCAGCGCCGATTTCCTTATTCCCTGATTCATAAGGTTTTTATTGAAGTTGGCACGGTATCTGCTCTATAGGGGGCGACTACGGCCTTCAAGGCCATCTTTTAATTTGGGAGCAATCAGGAAATGAATATCAGAAAAACCGCGTTCGTCGCGATCACACTTTTTTCCAGCGGCATGGCGCAGGCCCAATGGTCCGCAAACGTAGGCTTTGCCAGCGACTACTTCTTTCGCGGCTTCTTTCAAGCACAGTCGTCAGCCAGTGGCGGCGTGGACTATGAAAACAACGGCTTCTACCTCGGCGTATGGGCCGCGGACGTCAGTGATGGCCAGTCCGCCGGCTACAGCGGCAGCGATGCCGCCGGTCTGGAGGTCGACGGCTACTTTGGTTACGGCGGCGAAGTTGGTGACTTCAGTTATGGCATCGGTTTTACCGGCTACTACTACACGCAGGACTTCGACGATACCTACCAGGAGATCAACCTGAGCGGTGGCTACGGGATTGCAACGGTCGACGTAGCTATTGGTAAGTACGACAACTTCACCGGCCCGACACAGGACTACACCTACTACTCCCTGACGCTCGAGAAGAACGGCTTCTACGGCAAGTACGCCGGCTTTTCTCAAGATGTCGACGGTGAATATTTCGAATTGGGCTACGGCGCGACGGTTGCCGATATTGATCTCGGCGTCTACGTCCTTTTCAACGACAAGATGATAAGCGGGATCGAGGATGTCGACAGCGGTTCGCCAACCGACAACAACTCGATTGTTTTCACGATCGGCAAGTCCTTCGACCTGTAGTAATTGTCACCGGGCGGTCGCAAGGCCGCCCGGATTCACCTAAAGGGGAATCAGAAATGTCAAGGGATTTGGCCGGCAGCGTGGCCACACCGAACTGTATCGAGGCGCCGAATACGTCGTCGACTTCCTGCCCAAAGCAAAAATTGAGCTGGCCGTTGCTGACGACATTCTGGAGCAGGTCATCGAAGCAATCACCAATACAGCACGTACCGGCAAAATCGGCGACGGCAAGATTTTTGTCACCGAAGTTGTTCAGGCCATTCGTATTCGTACCGGCGAGACCGGTAGCGAAGCCGTTTAATTAAAAGAGGGTTTTGTTGTGGAAGAAACAACTCAAATAGCGGCGCAGGTCACTGAACTCGCGTACGCGCTCGATACGTTTTACTTTCTCGTCATGGGCGCGCTCGTCATGTGGATGGCGGCAGGCTTCACGATGCTCGAAGCTGGCCTGGTTCGCGCCAAGAACACCGCGGAGATCCTGACGAAGAATGTTGGTCTCTATTCAATAGCGTGCATCATGTACATGCTGTGCGGCTACACGATCATGTATCCGGGCGAGGCATCCAATCTGTTCCTTCAGTTTGGCGATGGTCTGCTGACGACCAGCGACAATTCCTCAGCCGATGTCCTTGCCAGCGGCGGCGACACCTACTACTCGAACCTGTCGGACTTCTTCTTCCAGGTCGTGTTTGTCGCAACCGCGATGTCAATCGTTTCGGGCGCCGTTGCTGAACGCATGAAGCTGTGGTCGTTCTTTGCATTTGCGGTCGCCTTGACGGGTTTTATCTACCCGATCCAGGGTTTCTGGAACTGGGGCGGTGGATTCCTGACAGAGAGCTTCGGCTACTTCGACTTCGCAGGCTCTGGCACGGTGCATCTGTGTGGCGCTGCGGCGGCACTGGCTGGCGTCATCGTGCTTGGTGCTCGTAAGGGCAAGTACGGCAAGAATGGTGAAATCAATGCTATCCCCGGCTGTAATTTGCCCCTCGCCACGCTTGGTACGCTGATACTCTGGTTAGGTTGGTTCGGCTTCAACGGCGGTTCGGAGCTCAAGGTATCCGACGTCGGCGAAGCGAATGCCGTTTCACTGGTATTCGTCAATACCAATATGGCAGCGGCTGGCGGACTGGTCTTTGCGCTTATCCTGTCACGCATCTGGTTTGGCAAGGCGGATCTGACGATGGCGCTTAATGGCGCACTCGCCGGACTGGTTGCTATCACAGCTGACCCATTGTCGCCGTCACCTATTGTGGCAACCACGATCGGCGCAGTTGGCGGTCTTATCGTTGTCGCATCGATCGTCGCCTTTGACAAGATCAAGATCGACGATCCGGTTGGCGCGATATCAGTGCATGGCACGGTCGGCATCTGGGGCGTCATGGCGGTTCTGTTCACTAACGGCGATGCGACCTTCACTGGTCAGATTGTCGGTGTCGTCAGCATTTTCGCCTGGGCATTTCTGGTCAGCCTGGCTGTCTGGTTTGTACTGAAGTTGATTATGGGTATCCGCGTCTCCGAAGAGGAGGAGTACGAAGGTGTCGACCTTGGCGAATGTGGCCTCGAGGCTTACCCCGAGTTCGTAAACGCGGAATAGTCCCCCGGTAACGTCGTCCGGCTTGTCATAACGAAAGTCGGGCGGCGTTGCCACCTGACTCGTTCCTGCATAGAAATTCCCCTCTGAAGCAACGAGTTACTGAGCGGGCCGCAAGGCCCGCTTTTTTTTGATTACCTAATCTCGGAGCAATGCCCACGAATGACTGTGATGACGATCACAACAAGATGGCTACAATAATGGTCTAATATTCTACTATTCAGTACCTTATGTCGGGCTCGCGAAGCCCTGGAAGGATAACAATGAAAGCTAAGCGGTTTTTGATTGGGTTGGCAGCGGTTGCCATGACGATCGCCGGTGGCGCCTACGCCAGCGGGATCTACAAGTGGACCGATGCAGATGGCAACGTTCACTACGAAGATCGACCGTCAGGATCCCAGACGGAAGAACAGATGGCGCTGTCCTATCGCCGTACCGACCCCAGTTCCGTGCAAAAGCGCAAACAAGACCTTACCGAATCTGTTGCCGCCAGGCAGGACGCAAGAGCCAAGGCAGACGAAGATGCGAAATTGGCTGAGCAAGAAGCTGCAAAAGCGGCCGATAACCAGAAGAAATGCGAGTCCTACCGCGCACGACTTCAGACCTTTATTCAGTCCCGTCGACTCTATCGCGAGGACGAGAACGGTGAGCGCGTTTACCTCGACGAGACCGAAACGCAAGAGGCACGTCAAAACGTAGAGGAACTCATCGCGGAGAACTGCAGCTCCTGATAGCACCGACGACCGGGCGTCGCGCGGCCACTGGCGCTACAATGCCAGCAGCCGCCGAAGGAGCGCCCGCTTGACTGCAGTACCCGAGCCTACTCACGAGGACACGCATGCCTACCTGCCGGATTTCTGTTCGGCGGGCACGCTGTTCGTCATCGTACTCGTTGCAGAACTCGTCGCGATTGTCCTGACACTGGCTGCTCACGACGCAGAGCGGCAGTTCCTCATCGAGCTGTCAAAGACCTCTTTCTTCATCATGTGGCTGGCGTTGCTCGGATCGGCCGTCATGTGCCTGCTGCGCAAGAGCCTGGAGAAAGCCGGCAAGACCCGCGCATTCGTCTTCAGTTTTGTTGTGCTCGAGTTCGTATGCCTGGCGTTGTCCGAAGGTTCCTGGCAGCTAGTACGCATTTTTGGTTCGTCGACGATCATCAGCGACTCGCACACAACGTTCCTGTTGCGAACTTTTGCGATCAGCTCGATCGTTATCGCACTGGCGATGCGCTATCTCTACATTTCGAGTGAATGGCGCCGCAGTATCGTACTTGAAGCGCAGTCGCGCATCAGCGCACTGCAGGCGCTGATTCGCCCGCACTTTCTCTTCAACAGCATGAATACGATCGCGGCCTTGACTCGTAGCAATCCGTCGCAGGCCGAAGAAGCGGTTGAAGACCTGTCCGACCTGTTGCGGGCAACGATGGGCAGCCCGAAGGACCGCTCCTCGCTGAAACAGGAACTCGAGATCGCTGCGATTTACCAGCGCATCGAAAAACTGCGGCTGGGCGACCGCCTGAACGTTCGCTGGCAGCTCGGCGACCTGCCAATGCGTGCTCGCATTCCAAATCTTACGATTCAGCCTCTGCTGGAGAACGCCATTTACCACGGCATCGAACTGTTACCCGACGGTGGTGATGTCGTCGTCAACGGCAAGCGCGATGGAAAATTTCTGGAAATAAGCATTTCGAACCCGGTTGCACAGGGCAAGGCACGCGACAAGATTGGTAATAAGATGGCAATGTCGAACATTCGCCAGCGCTTCGAGCTCGCCTACGGCAGCCG
>CAMYLB010000038.1 GCA_947259145.1 uncultured Woeseiaceae bacterium | reverse complement strand
GACCTACTTCCTGCAGTCGACGATCGCTCATTCCAACCACATGATCGAAGGCTTCGTGCAGGGCCTGATGACCCGAAGGCCGGCGGTGTTCAACCTGTATACGTCGTGTCAGCCCGAACACGGCATTGGGGATGACATGTCGCATCACCAGGCCAAGCTGGCAGTCGAATCGCGCGCCTACCCGCTGTTCCGGTATGACCCGGACGGCGGCCTCACGGTCGGCGAGTGCCTCGACCTGGACGGCAATCCAAACCCCGATCGTGACTGGCCCGTAACGAAGATTCAGTATGTCGAAAAGGGACGAGAGAAGGAGATGGAGCTTTCGACGACCTTCGTCGACTTCGCGGCCACCGAGGCGCGTTTCCGCAAACACTTCCGCAAGATTCCCCGCGATTCGTGGAACGAGGATATGGTGCAGGTCAGTGAATACCTCGAACTCGACGAGGGCGATCGCAGGGGCAAGGTGCCGTTCGTATGGGCGCTGGACGCAAAACGCGAGCTCAGCCGACTGCTCGTTGCTCAGCCGATGATCGACTCGGCCGAGGAGCGGCGCGCGTTCTGGATCATGTTGCGCGACCTTGGCGGCATCGAGGAACCCGTAGCCGATGTGGACGAGGTGCAGATCGAGTCCAGAGTACGCCAGGAGGTGGCGCAGAAGCTCACCTCCCGCCTGGTGGGGCTGATCAGCGGCAGCGAGGCGCTGGACATGGGCGCGATGCTCGAGGGCCGTGTCGTCCAAGCCCGGGCAGCAACCGCATCTCAGGGCCGTGGAGTCGGCAGCACCGGCGCCAGCCGCCGACGGCGACTACATGGCACCGTGGATAGATACCGAGGAGTGCACCGAGTGCGACGAGTGCATCATCATCAATCCGCAGATATTTGAGTACAACGCTGACAAGAAGGCGTTTATCAAGGATCCCAACGGAGGCCCGTACCGCGACCTGGTCAGATCCGCCGAGAAATGCACGGCAGAGATCATCCACCCCGGGCTGCCGCGTGACCGCAGCGAGAAGGACATCGACAAGTGGATCAAGCGCGGCGAGAAGTTCAACTAGGTGAGCTGAGGATGACGGCCCTTTAATATGCTGGACCTGTTCCGAAAAGACACCTTCAGGCACGGCGTGCACCCGCCCGAGATGAAGGACGACACGGCGGATCTCGAGATCCGCCAGTTCCCGTTCGCGCCGGTATTGATCGTGCCGCTCAGCCAGCACTTGGGAAAGCCGGCAAAGCCGGTCGTGCGCGAGGGCCAGGAGGTCATCCGCGGGCAGACGATTGCCGAGCCGGACGGGTTCATGTCGGTCGCCATGCATGCGCCAGCCTCTGGCATCGTGCGGCGCATCATGCTCGCGCCCAGCATCACCGGCACCAAGGTCGAGAGCATCTACATCGAGCCCTACCCGGCATCGACGCAGGAGATCAACGACGGTGAGCCCTGCAGCCTCGACGCCACGCCCGACGACATCATCACAGCGATCCAGAACGCCGGCATTGTCGGACTCGGCGGCGCGGCCTTTCCGACCCACGTCAAGCTGAAACCGCCGGAAGGCAAACACCTGGACACGCTGTTTATCAACGGTGTCGAGTGCGAGCCTTACCTGACGACCGACTATCGCGTGATGCTGGAGCAAACCGAGGACGTGTTCATGGGCATCCGCTATCTGCTGCGGGCTACGGGGACCTCCGAGGTCGTCATCGCCATCGAGGCGAACAAGCAGGATGCGGCGGAACGATTCAGGTCCATGTGCCCCGATGATCTGCCGGTGACCGTGCGTGTGTCGCCGGTGAAGTACCCTCAGGGCGCGGAAAAGATGATCTTCTCAGCCTTGCTCGGCCGTGAGGTTCCGTCCGGCGGCCTGCCGGCCGACATCAACGCGATCTGCTGCAATGTCGCAACCACCGCCGAAATCGGGCGCCTGCTGCCGCGTGGCCGCGGTATCCAGGAGCGTGTGATTACCATCGGCGGCCCGGGCGTGCGCAAGAAGGGCAACTACCGCATTCCGATCGGCACGCCGGTGCGCTTCGCGCTGGAGCAGTGCGACCCGGTCGACGACATCTCGCGTGTGTTCATGGGCGGCCCGATGATGGGCCCGACCGTGTCCAACCTGGACATCCCGATCACCAAGGGCACCTCGGGGATAACGGCCTTCACGACCGCCGAGACGGGGGGATCTACGGGCCACAAGAAAGTTTATCCGTGCATTCACTGCGCGCGATGCGTCGAGGCGTGCCCGGTGTTCTTGAACCCGTCGCAGCTCGGCATTCTGGCCAAAAACGAGGAATACGAGCAGATGGCGGAGTCCTGGCACCTGATGGATTGCTTCGAGTGCGGCGCTTGCGCATACGTGTGCCCATCGCATATTCCGCTTGTCCAGTATTTCCGCATGGCCAAGAAGATGGTCCGTAAACTGAGCGCCGCCTGATGGCCAAACTGAGCAAATATCTCGAGATCGGCTCGTCGCCGCATGTGACAGACGGCACCAGCACCGACGCGATCATGCGCAACGTGATCCTGGCGTTGCTGCCCGTCACGGCATTCGCGATCTACGCTTTCGGCACGGGTGCCGCACTGGTGTTAGCCGTTGCGACGGTTAGCTGCGTGCTCACAGAACACTGGCTGTGCCGCTGGACCGGCAAGCCGTCCACCGTCGGCGACTGGTCCGTTGCCATCACCGGCCTGCTCTACGGCCTGACCCTGCCGCCGGACCTGCCGCTATGGATGGTGTTCGTGGGCGGTGTGTTCGGCGTGGCCGTCGCCAAGTTCCTGTTCGGCGGGCTTGGCATGAACGCCTTCAACGCGGCGCTGGTTGGACGCGCCTTTCTGCAGGCTGCCTTTCCTCAGGCCATGACACACTGGCAGATGCCCTTCGCCGAGGGCCGCTTCGAACACATTCCCACCTCGGTGCTGGCGATGCCATTTTGGGAGCCGACCTACGACGCGGTGACCACCGCGACGCCACTGGCGCTGATGAAATTCGAAGCCGAGTTCGCCGGTGGCCGCGAGTTGATGGCGGGACTGACGTCGGGCTCGGTCGGTGAAACCTGCGGCGTGCTGATCCTGCTGGGCGGCATCTACCTGGTGGCGCGCAACATGATGAACTGGCGCATTCCGGCATCGATCTTCCTGAGCGTTGCGGCGATGACCTGGGTCTTCCAGCTCTACGACCCGGCGACCTACCCTGGGCCAGTATTCATGCTGTTCTCCGGTGGTCTGATGCTTGGTGCGGTGTTCATGGCCACCGACATGGTGGCCTCGCCTCCGCTTCTGGGGCGGCATGCCCGAGGGCGTGATGTACGCGATCCTGCTGGCCAACGCGGTGTCGCCGCACATCGACAACTGGATCCAGCCCAGGGTGTTCGGCACTGGCAGGGGGGCGGAATGAACACGCCAGCGCCCATCGCGCAGAAGAAGACCACGGCCTGGTCAATGTATCGCGCGATCGTGGGCATCGGCGCGTTTTGCGCACTGCTGATCGTGACGGTGTACCAGGCCACCGCCGAACGCATTGCCGACAACAAGGCACGGTTTCTTAGCAATGCGGTTGCTGAAGTTCTGCCGGCCGCAAGATCGACAGTCGAGGTCACCCGCGATGCCGATGGCGCGCTGGTCGCGGCTACCGAGCCTGCAAACCTGCCTGTGTTTTTGGGCTATGGCGAAGACGGCGGACTCGTCGGCGCGGTCATAACCGCGCAGGCTATGGGCTACGCGGACAACATTACGGTGCTGTATTCGTATGCCTTCGACCTCGAAGCCATCGTGGGTTTCAAGGTGCTGGAAAGCAAGGAGACGCCCGGCCTCGGTGACAAGGTCGAAATCGAGCCACACTTCCTGGCAAATTTCGAGGGACTCGATGCGCGGCTCAACGAGGACGGCACAACACTGGCGAACGCCATCGTGACGGTCAAGCAAGGCGAGAAAACCGAGCCGTGGCAACTCGACGGCATCACCGGGGCCACGATTACCTCGGATGCCATCGGCGTAATCCTGAACCAGGGCTCGGGTTACTGGCTGCCCGTGCTCGAGCGCGATGCGCGTACGTTCCAATCATTGCAGTCGACAGAGGAGTAGAACGTGGCGCTGAAGCAGGTCAGCCCGACCGACGAATTCATCAAGGGACTGTGGCGCGACAACCCGGTGTTCATTCAGGTGCTCGGCATGTGCCCGGCACTGGCTGTGTCCAACACCGCAGTCAACGCGCTCGCCATGGGGCTCGCAACGACCTTTGTGCTGCTGATGGCCGGTCTGTCAGTGTCGCTGCTGCGTAACTTCATACCGCGTGAGGCGCGCATCGTCAGCTACATCTGCATCATCGCGACCTTCGTAAC
>CAMYLB010000037.1:13412-14581 GCA_947259145.1 uncultured Woeseiaceae bacterium | reverse complement strand
TGCAAGCGGACATTCAAGACTCTATGCTGCGTTGGTACGCAAAGGATTATCCTGATTGCGGTCCACAAAACAAATGCAGAATGTCATGCTGAAATTCATCTCATTAGTTGCTGTCTGTTACGGCCTGCTCGTTGTTGTCGTGTATTTCATGCAGGGCCGCATGCTCTACCTTGCAGAAGTACCAGGTCGAACGTTGACCATGACACCGGCCGACGTTGGCATGGACTATCAAGATGTCTCCATTGAAACTAATGACGGAGTGACGCTGCACGGTTGGTTCATCGTGGGCCGATCCTCTCGGGTGCTGTTGTTCTTTCACGGAAATGCAGGAAACATCTCACATCGTCTGGACTCAATACGGCAGTTTCAAGACCTGGGTTTGTCAGTACTAATTATTGACTATCGGGGTTACGGTCAGAGCGAAGGCCGGACCACCGAAAGAGGAATCTATCGCGATGCTGATGCAGCGTGGCGTTATCTCATCAAGGGTCGCGGCATAGTCGCCAGCGATATCGTAATATTCGGGCGTTCATTGGGTGCCTCTGTTGCGTCACGGCTAGCCGCACAGCACCAACCGTTGGCGCTTATCGTGGAATCGTCCTTCACGTCCGTACCGGACATCGCCCAGGACCTCTATCCATGGCTCCCGGCGCGCTGGTTGAGCCGTCTTAGTCACGCGACGCGTGATCACATTCAGGACGTTCGGTGCCCGATACTAGTCGTTCACAGTCGCGACGACGAGATCATCCCGTTCCACCATGGCGAAGCAATTTTTGAATCTGCGAATGAACCCCGGACCCTACTGGCGATTCGCGGCACGCATAACGACGCATTCCTTCGGGATGAGAAGGCCTATATTGGAGGGCTCCGAACGTTTCTGACAGGACTCTCCGAGCCTGCTTTGCTGCGTTAACGGCTGAGACGTCTGTCGCAACTCCAAACGTCCGCTATTGGCCGTACTGAGACGCTCGCCAGGGAGCTAGCTGAGGGGCTGCTTCACGTCGCATGGCAGCCGCTCGTAGAATATGAGGTAAAATGACGGCCAGTGACCCAAAGCAACCGTCGGCAAACTAAGGTATCCAAACGCGCCGGAACGGTTCACTCAGGCACACGGGCTTTGGAGTGGTGATCAAGATGTCGGATCGTTTACCAACCAATTTGAAATACAG
>CAMYLB010000037.1:0-13374 GCA_947259145.1 uncultured Woeseiaceae bacterium | reverse complement strand
CTAGATAGGACAAGTAGGGAGCTGGCGAAACTTGGTCACGCCCGGTTGTTCCTCGGGTGTTCTCCTGACCCGGCGAGCAGGTCGCACGGTTTTTATCGAAACTTGGGATGGCGTTCGACAGGGAGCTTCGACAAATACGGGGACGAGGTTCTCGAGATCTTTGTCGAGCCGTAGCATTCTCTGATGGCCGCTATTGACCGATTGCAGACCGTCGCGACTTCTCTAAGACAGATACTCGAGCAGCCACTTTCGGATAAAGCGGACGCTCGGCGTGGGCGGCAAGAATGAGTCAGCGAGCCATCTTGTTCGCGACTTAATCTATTGCGTTCACTGCGCTCGTATCTCGGCAAACTCCTTCTCACGCAACTTCGCGTTCGCGGCCGCCAGCCGGGCGATCGGAACCCGAGGCCCCGAGCACGAAACATAGTCGAGTCCGACGTGGTGACAGAAGCGAATCGACTCCGGGTGACCGCCTTGCTCACCGCAAATGCCGATCTTGAGATCTTCGCGCTGCTGTCTGCCACGATACACGGCCATGTCGATCAGCTGGCCAACGCCCTGGATATCCAGCACCTCGAACGGGTTGTCCTGCAAGATTCCGGATTCGTTGTACATGGGCAGGAACTTGTTTTCTGCATCTTCACGTGAGAACGAAAAGACCGCCTGGGTAAGGTCGTTTGTGCCGAACGAGAAGAACTCAACGTGTGCTGCCAGTTGTGATGCCCTCGTACACGCCCGCACGGTTTCGATCATCGTTCCAAACTTGAACCTGATCTTCTTACCGAAGCCCTTCTCGAGTTTTTCTGTCAGCGCATCAACCGTCACCCGCACTTTCGAAAGTTCCTGCGACGTGATGACCTGCGGCACCATAATCTCGGGACGCACCGAAATGCCCTTATTCGCACATTCGACGGTGGCCTCCAGTATCGCCTGAATCTGCATCGAGTAGATTTCCGGATAAGCTATACCGAGACGCACGCCGCGATGACCCAGCATCGGATTGACTTCCTGAAGTTCCCGGACCTTTTTCAGCATGCGCTCTTTCTTGCTCAGCGCATCGTTTACGAGTTCCTCGCTAAGCTCATTGAACGCTTCGGGCAGGTCGGGCGGATGCGACAGGGTTGCTAATGCCGTCTGCCGTCCTCTCACGACGTTGCGATAAAGGCGCAAGGTTTCGATCTGCTCAAGTAGTTGCTGCTCGGTCGGCAGGAACTCATGCATCGGCGGATCCAGCAACCTGACCGTAACCGGGTTCGGCGCCATCACTGAGAACACCTCAACGAAATCCGCGCGCTGGATTGGCATCAGTCGATCCAATGCGGCCTTTCTGTCCTCCTCGTTATTCGCAAGGATCATGTCAATGACAATTGGCAGGCGATCGCTGGCATTGAACATGCGTTCGGTACGACATAGACCGATACCCATGGCGCCGTATTCCAGCGCCTTTCGCGCCGCATCCGGAGTATCCGCGTTGGCCATTACCTTTAACCTCGCCGTCTCGTCGGCCCAGCGGAGCAACAGCTCCAGGTCATCCGAGAAATGCGGCGGCACCGTCGGAATAGCGCCGAGGTAGACCATGCCCGTCGCGCCATCCAGCGTGATGACGTCACCTTCGTGGAGGACGTAATCACCGACATGTGCCTGTCGCAAAGCGACGTCGACCACGATCCCTTCGGCGCCGGCAACGCAGGGCTTGCCCATGCCCCGGGCAACGACAGCCGCATGCGAAGTTTTTCCGCCCCTGCTTGTCAGGATGCCTTCGGCTGCGAAAAAGCCATGAATATCCTCAGGGCGCGTTTCCTCACGCACCAGGATCACCTGCTCGCCCATCCTGCCGAGCTTTTCAGCAAGGTCGGCATCGAACACGCATTTCCCCGACGCAGCCCCGGGGGACGCCGGCAGTCCTGTCGCAATCGGTCTGGCAATACTTTCGGGATCGAGGCTCGGATGCAGTAGCTGCTCCAGCAGTTCGGGGTCAATTCTCAGCAGCGCCTGGTCTCTTGAAATCAACTTCTCTTCGAACATGTCAACAGAGGTCTTGACCATCGCGGTGGCATTCATTTTTCCATTTCGCGTCTGCAGACAATAAAGCGTGCCTTTCTCAATCGTGAACTCGTAGTCCTGCACCTCCTGGTAGTGCGACTCGAGCTTGTTGCGCAGCTCCACAAGCTGCTTGAACTGCTTCGGCATCTCCGTTTCCATTTGCTGCAACGGTTTTGGAGTCCGAATACCGGCAACGACATCTTCACCCTGGGCGTTGGTCAGGTACTCACCGAACATCTCATTGTCACCGGTGCCTGGGTTTCGCGTGAAGCCAACACCGGTCGCGCAGTCATCGCCCATGTTGCCGAAAACCATTGTGCAGATATTCACAGCCGTGCCATGCGCCATGTCAGGCGTGATATGAAATTCTCGCCGATAATCAACTGCGCGCTTGCCCATCCACGAACGAAATACGGCTTCGACCGCCAGTTGCAGTTGCATCATCACATCCTGCGGAAAATCCTTGCCGCTCTCGCGACGGACCACGCTGAGAAACTTCTCGCTGATTTCTTTGAGGTGACTTGCATCCAGTCCGACATCGGCCTTAACGCCGGCACGTTGCTTCACGTCCTCGAAATGCTCGTCGAAATTCTCATCCTCGATGCCCAGCGCAACTTTGCCGAAGAGCTGGATGAAACGACGGTAAGCGTCGTACGCGAATCGTTCGTCGCCGGTTTGCTGGATCAGGCCAGCGAGCGTTTTATCATTCAGGCCGAGATTGAGAATGGTGTCCATCATGCCTGGCATCGACATGGCCGAACCGGAGCGCACGGAGACCAGCAGGGGATCGTCGCCTTTTCCGAAGGACTTGCCGGTAACCGCCTCGAGCTTGCTGATCTCCTCCTTTACGGCCTTCATGAGCCCCGCCGGCAGCTTGTCTTCCTTCAAATAGTCGAGACACGCCTCAGTGGTGATAACAAAGCCGGGTGGAACGTTGATTCCGATTTGGGTCATCTCGCACAGATTGGCGCCCTTGCCGCCGAGCAATTTCTTATTGTGGCCGTCGCCGTCGGCAAAGGAGTAGACGCGTTTGTTCTTCATATTCAGGTTACCGGTAGGTGAATCAGGAGTGTTTCGGAGTCGAATAGTCGCCCATAGGTCAGCTGCATACCATTACGGCAAACCACTAAGCCCCGACTCGGGATTCTGCCATAATAGTGCATGGATGATCTCGGCGCCCTGACCTTACACAGGTACCCTACGCCTTGATCGCCGCGGCAATCTCGGTCGCAGGGTATCTGCTTATCGCTTACCTGTGAGCACCTCTTATCTACTGAACACCCCTGCCCGGCGTCCACGGTACCCGTGCCGCATCCAAGGCTTCCTTGAGTGCAGCGTACTCGCCATCGACCAGCTCCGATAATTGTCGCGTGACATCATCATACAGTGCGCGGCCAATCTGCAGCGACTCTCGCTGCTCCGGCGTCGGACCGTAGGCGCTCGAGCTTGCGACAAATCGCGCGTGAAAGATTCGATCTCTTAGCGGGACCTCTCCCAGATCCTTGAAGATATCGCGCGTCTCGTTGGCACTAATACGGTCACGCTGCACCGTAATGCGTTGCTGAATCGAAATTGCGATTTCGTACAGCGACGCAGCAGCCGTCGAGCGTCCCAGCACGTCCTTAATGGCGACCAGTTCCGCGGTGACTTCGTCAATCGCGGCAACCGTGCCGCCCGATGCGCGAATCAGCTCGTCAATCTGAGATTCGAATACAACGCGTTGCTCTTGCGTGCTGCCTGGCAAGGTCGGCTTCCGAATGGAGACAACTTCAAAGGTCTGGCGTTGTCCGAGGTCGCTTAGAACGCCATCTACTCGTTTTTGCATCGAAACCGAATAGGTGCCAGGCACGACCAGAACACCGCTTCCCTCTTCGCCTTCATCTTCAGGTTCTTCGACTGGTGCCCAGGCATCCAGAGCCGGGTATCGCAGGTTCCACGAAACACGATGGAAACCGGCCTCTACCGGTCCTTCGATTTGCCGAACAACACTCCCGTCACTAGCGGTCACTGTGAATACGATCGCCGGCGCATCCTCACGCTGTTCTTTGAGGATCGTGTCCCACGATGCGAACGTGACGCTCTGGTTTCCCTTTTCACGGTCCTTCTCGGCCTCGCGGCGGGCTTCCTGTCCGGTCTGAATAGCCTTGGGCAGGTAGTAGGTGAAGGTTGCGCCAAAGTCGGGATTTGGAGCGATGTAATAGGCATCCCCCTGACTTCCAGCACACCCGGGCTCGGTACAACCCAGCGGCCGCCTCGGAACATACCAGCGCGCCTTGCGTACCGGGAACAGTATCGTTTCGTTCTTGAGCCTGTCGGTGCTCAACTCACGCAGCGGTGTGTAATCGTCGAGGATGAAAAAACTGCGCCCGAAGGTCGCACCCACAAGGTCATTCTCGCGCGTCTGAATGACAAGATCACGGAACGGGATATTCGGTGAACCGCCCTTGAGCTTGGTCCACACGCCGCCGCCGTTGACCGTGAAGAACACACCGAACTCGGTGCCCAGGAACATGAGCCCGGGCTTCTCGTGATCCTGCACGATACGCCACAGGACGTGACGTTCGGGCAAGTTGCCCGCGATGCTCTTCCAGCTGCGGCCGCGATTCTCACTCTTCAACACGTAGGGTGAGAAGTCACCGCTTTTGTGATCGTCAACGACAATGTAAACCACGTCCGGATTGTGTAGATCGGCCTTGATGTCGTTGACAAAGAACCGGCTTGGCACGCCGGGCAGTTTGTCGATGCGGCGCCAGTTCTTTCCATTGTCTTCTGTCACATGAATGAGGCCGTCATCTGTACCTGCATACATCAGCCCGTCGACCAGTGGCGACTGGGACAACGATGTGATCGTATTGAACGATGACATCGCGTACAGATCCCAGGGCGAATCGAAACTCCATGTGCGGCCCATCAGGGGTTGTCGCGTGCGTTTTTCGTTACGCGTCAGGTCACCACTGATCGCGGCCCAGGTGTCACCGTAATCTTCGCTTTTCCACACGCGCTGCGTACCAAAGAACAAGGTCGACGATTTGTGCGGGCTGATCAGAATTGGCGAATCCCAGTTATAACGCTCCGGCGGCTCGCCCGCGGCAGGCTGCGGCCGTATGTAAACATTTTCGCCGGTCTTGCGATCGAAACGTGCCAGGTTGCCCTGCTGCCATTGTGCATACACGATGTCTGGGTTGTTGGGATCGACCGCGGACTGGTGGCCGTCGCCAAATAAGGTAACAAACCAATCCGAGTTCTGAATGCCTACGTTGTTGTCAGTGCGCGATGGTCCGCCGTGACTGTTATTGTCCTGTGTACCGCCGTAAACATTGTAGAAAGGCTCGTCGTAATCGACGGCTACCTTGTAATACTGAGTGATGGGCAGGTTATTGACGAAGCGCCACGTCTCACCCAGATCGTACGACTCGTAGACCCCGCCATCGTTGCCCACCAGCAGATAGTTCTCATCCGTCGTGTCAAACGCCATCGCATGGTGGTCGACGTGCTTGGTGTCGTGGTCAAGCATGGTGAAATTTTCGCCACCGTCTTCGGTTACGTGCAGACGCACATCCATCTGGTAAACGCGGTCAAACTGGTGTGGACTTGCGAACAGCTCCTGGTAATAGTGCGGGCCCGTGCCGCTGGAAAGATAGTCGTTGCGCTTTTCCCAGGTCTCGCCGCCATCTTCGGACCGCCAAAAGCCGCCCGTGCGGTTCGCGAGTTCGATCGTGGCATACACGACGTCCGGGTTCTGCGGTGAAATCGCGATGCCCGTCTTGCCGCGGTTTTCTTCGGGCAGGCCTTCAGTCAGTTCGCGCCAGGTCTCACCGCCGTCTTCTGACTTGTGAATTCCGGTTCCGGGGCCGCCGTCCATCAGTACCGCAACGTTTCGAATTCGCTGCCAGGACACAGCGTACATGACATCCGGATTGCGGGGATCCATGTGGACTTCGGAAACGCCCGTGTACTGGTCGTCGATCTCCGTGTTGCCGAGCCCGTTCCCCAGAACTTTCCGCCAGGTCTTTCCGCCATCGGTCGACTTGAACAGGCCGCGATCGCCTCCGCCGGACCATAGCGGGCCTTGCGCAGCGGCGAATATCGTATTGGAGTCACGGGGATCGATACGAATCATACCGATGCGTTCGGAGCCTTTGAGCCCCATGTTTTCCCAATTCTGGCCGCCGTCACGGCTACGATAGATGCCCGAGCCATAGCCGGCATGACGTCCGCTGATGTTCTCGCCGGTACCGACCCATACCGTGTTCGGGTTAATGGAATCGACCGTGACGCACCCGATTGAATAGGACTCTTCGTCGTCGAATACCGGCTCCCAGGTCGTGCCACGATTGCGCGTCTTCCAAACGCCGCCACTGCCGACACCGACGTACCAGGTGCTCTGATTGGATGGATCGATCGCAATGTCAGCGATACGACCGGACATGAGCGCCGGCCCGATACTGCGGAACTCGAGTCCTTTGAACGTGGACTCATTAAAACCGGGTTCCGGAGTTGCCTCATCGGCTGCAAGCGCCAAGGAAAGTTGGAGTGCCAAGAATATGGTGTAGAGCGCGAATCGCTTCATGCTAGTCCCCTTGTTTTTTGTAATTTAGTAGCTTGCGGCGGGCTGATCATGGTGGTCGCTCTCAAACGGCTTGTCCAGCCTTTCGAGGACCGTAGCATCCCATTCATAAATGTCGTCGTAAAAGTGCATGACGCCCAGGTCATCAACTTCCGCTGTCCAATAGACGACATGAACAGGCAGAGGCTCGGAAAGCGCAACGGTCCGCGTCACTTTGGACACGATCTGGGATTCGACTTGCTCTCTGCTCCAGTTCTCGTTGCCGAGGAGAACCTCGGCAAGACCAAGCGGCTCCTCGATTCGAATGCAACCGTGACTGAATGCGCGCGCGGCACTGGCGAACAATGATATCCCAGGCGTGTCGTGCATGCATATAGAGTAGTCGTTCGGAATCATGAACTTGATCTGACCCAATTGATTCGCGGGGCCCGGTTGCTGCACCAACGTGTACGAAAAGGTTTTTCTTTCCACTGCACTCCAGTCGACGCTTGACGGGTCGACGGGGTTGCCGGCGCGATCGAAAAGTTCGTAGTTTCCGCGGCGAAAGAAAGACGGGTCCCGCTTGATCTTCGGCAACATTTCTTTGCTCGCAATGCTATGCGGCACGGTCCAGGTCGGATTGAACACGATGGTTTTCAACAGGGAGTGGAATACGGGTGTCTTGTTTTCCGGATCACCGACTATGACGTTTGTCTTCCATACGATCTCGCCATCACGAATGACATACGCCCTGAATGCCGGGATGTTCACCAGGATCAGGTCCTCGCTTTCGGCGTCCAAATTCCAGCGTAGCCGTTCGAGGTTAACGCGAATCTGGTCGATGCGTTGTTGGCTCGTTACATTGAGCGATCGCAACGTCGCTCGCCCAACCAGGGCATCAACCTCCAATCCGTGGCGAGCCTGAAAGCGGCGAACCGCGCTTTGCAGAATTTCGTTGTATGCGGACGTCGACACCGCCGAATCGGCATCGAAAAGATCACCGGAAACGGACAGTCGCAATGCCAACGTGGCAAGACGAGGATCTTCGGCGTCAGGGTGTATCGTCGGGCCGTCCGGCACTTCGGGCCATCCACCCGCATTGGCCAGCGCGCGGTGTTGCTGCAGCTGCGCCTCCAGCCTCTGGAATTGGGAGCCGAGAGCGCTGATCGCTGTCGCGGCATCCCGCGCAGCCTTGTCTCCCGCCTCCGGAGCAGCACAGGCGGGTGCCTGCCAGGACAGCAATATCAGGCTCGTCGCGACCGTGATTAGCTGTCTAAACACGTGGAGAGGTACCTTGAAATTTCAGAAATAGGCCCCATACTTCGCCTAATACTATTATTCGAGTCGCTGCCGCACAGCGGCCTGCCCGGGTTAGCCATGAAACTATTGCGAAACACGTGCTCTATTGCCTTACTCCTGATCCTCGCGTCTGTCGCGACCGTCAGCCAGGGAACCCTGGTGAAGGATGAGCGAGAGCTGTCCTTCTACCATACCCATACCGGCAAGCGGCTAAACGTAGTTTATGCCCGGGAAGGTCGCTATGTCTCCTCGGCGCTCGAAGAAATCAACAATTTTCTGTTCGACTTCCGCACCGGCGATGCCGCCGAAATGGACCCGCAGCTTCTCGATCTGATTTACGACGTGCGTGAAGCGCTTGGCAGCGACAGCGCCTACCAGGTCGTATCTGCGTACCGATCGCCAAAGACCAATGAAATGCTGCGCGGCAAAAACCAGAAAAGTGGCGTTGCGAGAAAGAGCCAGCACCTCCTGGGCAAAGCCATCGATGTACGCCTCGAAGGCGTGAGTACAGCAAGGCTGCGCGATCAGGCGCTCGCCATGCAACGCGGTGGCGTTGGTTATTACGAAGCATCCGACTTCGTTCACATGGATACGGGGCGCGTACGCCGCTGGTAATTTTCCACCCGTAGTCGTTTCAAGTCCGTGTTACTTTGGGACCGGGAAACCCGGGCCCATGTCTATCCAATGAGAGCCACCAAATACATCTTGGTCGCAGCGAGCATCGTCGCCATTCTCGCGGTGGCTGTCTGGTTCCTGCGCGACAGTCTTATTCAACGCATATCAAACCCGCTGCTGCGCGAATACGGATTCACGGTGACGTACGTGTCACTGGACGCGCTCGCGACCCACGACGCCAGCATCAGCTACCTCGAGCTCTTGCATGATAACGGCACGACTATCGCCATACGGGACCTGAAGCTGCCGATCGGCAGGTCAGGTAATCGAGCGAAGATTTATCGGGCGAAAAAAGTATCGGTCGTTACTCCTGCAGATACATCTGGCAAACCGATGGAACTGGCGCAGCTGATTGACCAGCTGCTGTTGCTGCCCGACACCCTGGGAAGTAACGAAGTTCTGGTTGACGAGTTCAGCCTGGCACCCTACCCGACAATCAGTAACCTGCATTGGGTTCTGAGAAAAGGCGAGCAAAAACTAAAAGCGAATGTCGCATCAATTGCGATGTCCGCAGCGATCATGACAACTGACGCGAGCAACTACACGGTCGTTTTCTCGTTGCCGGACGAACTTAACCCCGCACAGGAACATTCGGTTTCCGGCAGCTTGCAGCAAGGTGAGCAAGAAATTTCGCTGACCGGCAGCGCGTCACTAGACCTGCCGACCTGGGAGGCCATCGCCAAACTGTCGCGTATCGTTCCGGACAAAGTTGATTTTCAGTCAGGAACTTCCGATTTGCTTTTTACTGTCGGCATTCCCAGAGACGCGGCGCAGTCGCCGACGGTCAGCGCTCAGCTCGTGCCGTCATCGCCGCTGCAACTGACCTACTCCAGCAGCCCTGACGAAATCGCATCAATTGTTGTCGAGACAGGCAGCCCCGTCACCGTTTCAGCTACATTCCCGCAAATAACATGGTCCCTGCAGCAGGCGCAGTCGTCTCTGCTTGTCACCTATGGTGAATGGCAGAGGATTCCACTGATCGTCAGTACCCTGGCCTGCCGTCATGAGCCCGCGTGCTCGATGAGTACTCGCGTTACCATGACCAACGCCGCATTGCCTGTCGGCAAAGTGAGTCGACTCGAGTTCGCCTCGGCAATTGACGTACTGTTTCCGGATGACGGCGTTACTGTAAATGCCAAACCGGGCGCGACGCTCAAAATCACAGGATGGTCGACAACCGAAAGAAAAGTGGGCCGCGTCGACGCCCAGCTCGCTTCCCCGGCACGACTGGATCTCCTGGAGGCCGGTTGGCGGTTCGCAGTCGACTCTCTGGACGCAAAGATCGAAGCCCTATCTGTCGCTGATGACGTTACTGTCACGATCCCGCTCTTTTTGGAGAACGTCCTCGTGAGCGAGCTGGATACGACCTTCGCAGCCACGTCAGGCGTCTACGCGCCTTCGAGCCAGGCTAGATGGACTGAGCAGAACATCGGTCTACCGGGGTTCAAGGGCAATGCGTCCCTGCAGGGCGCCGATGTCGCTGTTGATCTGACAACGGTTGGCCTGCACCGCAACGGGACGATTAAGGCCCGCCACAATCTCGATATTGGCACCGGACGGCTGAGCGTCGTTGAGGCCGCCGTCTCGCTGGGCGCGCAAAGGCTGTCGAAGCGGGTCGCGCCGTGGCGTAAGGACTGGGATCTCATTGCCGGAACCGTCGCCATCGATCTTGACGCCAACTGGAAACAGAAAAAGTCGCGCTCCATTTTGAGTGCTGATTCAACCGTTGCCATCGAGAACCTCAGCGCCAGTTACACGCTCGATCCGAACGCACTGAGCGCCGACATTCAAGATCTTCGGATGACAGCATTTGGCGGTAAGGTCAGCGCCGATCCATTCAGCTTCCGTACAGCAGCGGATAGCAATACTCTGACACTGCACGCGGAATCGATTGATCTGGCCGAGCTTTTGCTACTTCAAGATTTCGAGGCGATCGAAGTCAGGGGACGCATCGGCGCATCGTTGCCAGTGACCATTGAAGACGGCACTGTCACGATTGTCGGTGGAGTCTTGACCGGGGAATCGCCGGGCGGCGTTATTCGTTACCGGCCGGCCAGACCTCCGGACGAGAAGGACAACTCTGGTATTGCCATTGCGACACGGGCATTGAGCAATTTTGAGTTCAAAACCCTGAACTCGGACGTTAGTCTCACCAGGGACGGTGACCTGAATTTGAAACTGCAGCTGACCGGCAGCAACCCGGACCTCGATGAAAAAAGGCCGGTCGTCCTGAATCTTGGGGTGGAAAACAATATCCCCCAGATGCTAAGAAGTCTGCAAGCGGCTCGCGGCGTGGAGGATGTCCTGGCAAAACGGCTCAAGAAGTAGCCCCGCCGCTATCTGGCGGATGAAACTTGAGGTAAGCTCATTCGCGGTATTTAGAGAAACCCGGTGTGATTATGAAATCGACATTTCTGTACATCGTCTTACTTTCCTTCCTCGTCGGCTGTAACCCGACCGTCAAGGTTGAGGCTCCGGACAAGCCGATCGAGATAAATCTCAACGTCAAGATCCAGCACGAAATCCGCATACAGGTCGACAAGAATCTCGAAGGACTGTTTGCGGAAGACAGCGGCTTATTTTGAGGATTATGACCATGAAAAAGATATTTGCAGCCGTCGGCCTGTTGTTCTTATTGCAGAGCGCATGGGCTATCGACATTGGTGACGCCAAGGACCAGGGCCTGGTCGGCGAAGCGAAATCCGGGTATCTCGCGGCGGTTCAGTCGCCGGCAAGCGCGGAGGTCCGTGCATTGATTGCCGACGTGAACGTAAAGCGGAAAGACCATTTCGAGGAAACCGCCCGGAAAACCGGTGTAACCACCGAACAGGTCGCCGTCCGGTTTTACGAGCTTGCCGTGCAAAGGACGACGCCCGGTCATTATTACCAGGACGTTAACGGCAACTGGCAGAAAAAGTAGTTTCGATCTAAATCCAGCGCATTCGCCTGAAAATCGCCAGTAAACCGCCCGCCACAAGAATAAGTACGCCAATAACAAAGAAGTACCCATAGGTCGACTTCAGCTCCGGCATGTTCTCGAAGTTCATGCCGTAAATTCCGGCGATAAAGGTCAATGGCAAGAAGATTACGGAAGCAATTGTCAGTATCTTCATGATGTTGTTCAGTCGATGCGAACTAATGGAAATATATCCATCGATCAGGTCCCGGGTGAGCTCCTGCAGCAGTGCGGACAAACTCGCCAGTCGCTCCATCTGTTCGTACGCGTCCTGAAATTCGTGCTTGCTGTTTGCGCCGAGCACGTTTGAATCGCTGCGCGGCAATTCCGAAAGGATCGTTTGCTGATAGCTGAAAATTCGACGGAGTTTTTTCAGTTGGCTGTTGTATGTGACCAACTCCGCCAGCAATTCATCGTTCGGATCTTCGAGCATTTGCTCTTCCAGGGCCTCGAGGCGACTTTCCAGGGACAGGATAATCGGCGTGTATCGATCAATTATCGTACGAACGATTTTGTAGCAAAGGTGTGCGGGGCCTTTTTCCGCTGAGACCTCCTTGCGATCGATGCGCTCGATCACTTTGTCGATGCTTGGCGAGCGCAGCGCGTGGCGACTCAGCAGGAAGTTGCGCCCAACAAAAAGCGAAATATGTACGACCGAGAACTCGATACTATCGGTCTCCGCCGTGAACCCTTTCAATAACAGGAAAAAGTAATTGTCGAACCACTCGAGCTTGGGAGGATGCCGGTCGCGCTGGGCGTCGTCGATTGCCAGCGGATTGATCTGAAACTGCTGCGCCATCATTTCCCTTTCCCGGCCCTTGGCCTCCTGATCAAAGTCGACCCAGACCATATCTTCGCTATCCGGGTGCCAGCCGCTTAGCAACCCTTCATCACCGACCTCATAACGCTGGTCTGCGGCGTGGTATCTCAAAACTCTGATCATGGCGTTTCCTCGAAAAGGTAGCCCAGACTACCGCAAACCACGCTGATTTTTATGAATATTGTCTATTAATCTAGCAATTTTATATTGTTAGTTTAATCACAACGGCTTTGCTAAAGTCGCCTTGCGGCCGTGCGCAAGCATCGACCGATGTATCAGACGGAGGACTCACACTGAACCATCGAAATCGCACGAAATCGTTTGCCCGTCTCGTGGCGATGACCTGTTACGGATAACCATCCGGGCAATTAGTAAGTCACCGGGCGAGGGAGAAATTCAATATGCATGCTGCGCAAAATTTTTTGTTCGTATCCCTTGACGGCCTGATCGGTGATATCGCCTGGCAGGTTCACAAGGAAGGCCGCGACGTAAAGTACTACATTGGCAATGAGTCGGAGCGTTCGATTGCCGACGGCTTCGTACCAAAAGTCGACGACTGGGAAAGCCACGTCGATTGGGCTGATGTAATAATTTTTGACGATGTGCTCGGCCAGGGCGAGCATGCCAAGCACCTGCGTGATGCCGGCAAACACGTCGTCGGCGGGACTCCCTACACGGACAAGCTGGAAGACGATCGTACATTCGGGCAGAACGAACTTAAGCGGCATGGCGTATCCATCATTCCATTTCAGGAGTTTTCAGACTTTGACTCTGCGATCGAGCACGTTAGAACCAATCCTGCTGCCTATGTCATCAAACCGAGTGGCGAGGCACAGAATATAAAGCGGCTCCTGTTTGTCGGGCGCGAGGATGACGGCAAGGATGTCATTCATGTGCTTGAATCGTACAAAGCCGTTTATTCAGATACCGTAAAGGTTTTCCAGCTTCAGCGTCGGGTCAAGGGGGTTGAGGTTGCGGTGGGCGGCTTTTTCAACGGCTCAAAATTCATGATGCCGATCAACGTCAACTTCGAAC